>JANWKK010000136.1 GCA_025451425.1 Gemmatimonadaceae bacterium | reverse complement strand
TCGTCGCCGCTCGAATCGTAGCGTAGCTGCACGAGTAAGCCGTCACCACGCATCCGCCGCGACTCGTGCACACGCTCGCCGTCCCGCTCGATGATTCGCTCACCCTCACGGATCGCGTCGCGATGATAGAGATCCATCACGAGCACGCCGTTAGGCACGAGCACGCGCGCCAGCTCGGAGAGCACCGTCTCGTTCCCCGTGGCATCGAAGTGACCGAAGCTCTGCCACATGCAGATCGCTGCCTCGACGCTGCCGGCGGCCAGTGGCATAAGCCGCATGTCGGCCCGAACGAACGTTGCGCCTGGCGCCCCTTGTAATGCGCGAGCGAGCGCGGCCGCGTCGAGGTCCAGACCGACGATGCGATACCCCGCCTCGCTCAATGGTGCCGCATGCCGGCCCGGCCCGCAGCAGAGGTCGAGCAGTCGCGCCGGTGGCGCTGGTAACTGCCGGCGCAGGAACGACACCTCGCGCTCGACGATCCCAGCGACGATGCGGCCGAGAACCGTCGAGAACCAGCGCTGAGAGTATGCGTTAGGCAGCGACAGCGTGGCTCGCTCGCTGGCGTTCAGCCACGAACGCAGCGGTTGCGCCGGCAACGAGCTTCAGCACATCGGCGACGGCGGGAATCAAACCGTATCCGCCGGGCGCGCCCATCGCGGTGAGTATGTGCGCCACGACCGCTCCCACCGCGACGAGCATCGCGTGCGCCATGTAGCGCCCTTTTGCTCGGCGCACCACCCAACTCGCCATAACGTACGTGAAGATTATGCCGAACAGCGGGCCGGTGATGTATGCCGCGCGAAAGTTGAAGTCGCGCTGCGCTTCGGGCGACTGCCCTCGCGCCATCAGGTGATGGACGCCGATCACGGCACCCACGACCGCGGCGGTGAACGCCTCAGCCAGAAATCCCGTGGCGATCGCGAGGACCACGCGAAGCCGTGTCGGTTGACTCTGCGTTCCCGCGTCGATGGGCATGCGAATCTCCTGAGTGGACGCTCAACGCTCCCCGGCTTCTGAGCCGGGAGAATACGTCCGCTCGGTATGTCCCGCTAGCTGCGAGGGGTAGAAGTACACTGTCCGCAGATTACCGGTCGCGTATCGCTCGGCCTCGTCGTTGAAATGCTTGGACGCCGGATGGCCACTCTCGCCACCGGCGGTCACGGCGATCGCCCGAATGCTGTCTCCAAATTCGATGACCGCCACGAAGCTGTTGCCGCTCGTGCCGTACCACTTCTTCGTTCCCGGATACGGGCGCGCGCCGAACGACGCGAGCGAGCCCCACCGCGACGAGGTGAAGCCAACGGGAATGCTCGGCTCCGCATCGTTGAATGGCTGAACGATGTCACCCGGTAGGCGCTGGAAGCGATTGATGTTCCCCCACGGCGTCTTCCATGAGCCGAAATCAGCGGCGAGCTTGTCCGAGGCGGCGGAGAGCGCATGAACGCGATCCGCCGCTGTCGCCCGGTCGACGATGTAATCGTCGGACGAGATCCCGGCACGGCGCGCCTCCGCGCCGACGCGCCGCGTGAGCTCTTCGGCCCAGAACACGGCGAGCGACGTCGGCACGGAATTCACCGCCCAACGAAGATCCCACGTTCGCAACGCCGCGATTTGATCGGTGAGCTTCGGCTTGAGTGGGTCGGTCGCCGGTAGTTGATCGTACGCCGCAAGCAACGACGGGATGAGCTTCTCGAATGCGGGGAGATAACTGTCGTACGCTGCGGCGCGGAGGCGCTCGATCGTGAAGTCCTTTCGATTCGAGAGCACGCGAATCGCATGGTATCCGCGGGCCGATTCTTCGCGGCCCGTCTCGACGTATGCGGGATAGTCTGTGCGTTTGGGGCTCGACGGCCCCGCGGCCGACCACGGCCAGTTATTGGAGTTATAAAGCCAGCCACTCGCCGGATTCAGCAGATGCGGCGTCTGGTCGACCGAGAGAAGGCCATGCCACTCGGTCGCGGTGTCGCTTCCGTCGACAGGTTTATTCCAATCAAATCGTGCATCGCGGCGAGGAATGAAATTCCCGTGAAAGTAGGCGATGTTGCCGTCGGCATCGGCGTAGATCGTGTTGTTCGACGAGTTCGTATGCAGATCCATGATCTGCTTGAACGACTTGTAATCTCGCGCCTTCGTTCGCGAATACGATTGGGTGAGCGCCTTCAGCGGCTCGTTCATCAGACGAATCGCGACCCACTTGCCATTCTGCTCGCGAATGATTGGCCCGTGATGCGTGCGGTAAACGGTGAACGGCTTTGTCGCCATTCCGGTCGCCGTCTTGTAGGGAACGGTGATCGTGCTCACGGTGACCGGCCGCTCCTCGTTGCCGTACTTGTAAAACGGCTGATCACCCTTTTTCACGATCGTCTCGAGATATTCGTCGATGGCGTCGACACCGCTCGAGGTATGCATCCAACCAATGCGGTCGTTGAATCCCTGATAGACGAAAAACTGCCCCCACGTCACCGCGCCGTAGGCGTTGAGTCCTTCATCGCTGTGCATCTGTACTTCGGCGCGGAAGAAGAACGACGTGTGCGGATTGATCAGAAGCAGCGAGTGATGCCCAACCGTATTCGACGGAGCGATCGCAATGCCATTCGATCCGCCTGGCTCGCTAGGCATGGCGCCTGCTCGCTCGCGCTCGCGGCGCCACTTACTTGGAGTCGCGCGCGCAGTACGCGCGCTCCCGACGGTACTCGCGTCCAAGAGTCGCGATCCTCTGTCCTCGCGCGGCTGGTTGCCGTAGAACGCCGCGAGCTGATTCAGATTCACGCGCTCGATGTCGCCGCCAATGCTCCCCTCGCTGAAGCTCAGCGCCATCCACGGCTCGAAGTGCGCAATGACGCGCGGCTTCACGTTGGGATGCTTGGCGAGATAGAAGTTCAAACCGTCTGCCCATGCGTCCATCAGCTTCTTGAGCCAGTCCGGGCTCGCGGCGTACTGCGCTTTCAGGGTGTCCGGGCTGATGAATAGCTTCATCCGCAGATCGCGGTAGATCTCCGACTCTCCTTCGGCCTCGGCGAGGCGTCCCATCGCGTTGATGAAGTTTGTCTCGACGCGGTTGAAGTCGTCCTCCGCCTGTGCGTAGACGAGGCCGAACACCGCGTCCGCGTCGCTCTTGCCTCGGATGTGCGGAATGCCCCAGTCGTCGCGCGTGATCGTGACGTTCTGCGCTTCGTGCTCCCAGCGGGCCTGATCCGGATTCTGGGACCGGAGTGGCGCTGGCGAGAGAAGCGTGGCCGCGATGACAAAAGAAATGATCTTCATTGCTCGAGGAGTCGGGGGATGACGGCTACGGTAACGAGCATATCCTGCCGCACTCGGTTTGTCATCCCAAGGGGCGCGGGGAGCGTGATGGGCTCGATCGAGCCGAGGGGGACGCCAAGCGGAGGGGACCGTTCTCGAGACTCGTTGGTCGAAAGTCCAATGTGGCTCGTGAGGGTCGGTGCTAAGGTGAGAAAACAGTCAATTTGTGCCACCATGAGTCTTCGACACACCAGACTTGCCGGACCGAACTGATGCCTCTAAGGCCGATCGCCTCTGAAGAATGGGTCGGTATCGTCGACGATGACGAGTCGATCAGGCGATCGCTAGTTCGTTTGCTGCGCGTCCTCGGCATCTGCGCCGAGACCTTCGGAACGGCGGACGAGTACCTGGAGCAAGTGCAGTCACCGCCACGTTGTCTCCTGATCGACGTTCAGCTCGGAACGTCCACGGGGTTCGAGTTGTTCGACCGTCTCGCGGCTCGGGACGCCATCGTTCCGCCGACCATTTTCATCAGCGCTTACGATGATCCGGCCACTCTGCAGCGCGCACGGGCCCGTGGCGCGCGAGGCTGGCTGCGGAAGCCATTCACGGCCGCGGCGCTCCTCGAGCTGATCGACCCATACTTCTCCAGCCAGCAGTCGGACAATTCCAACGAGCACGCTGATGTCTCGGCGTACTCCACGGCCGCCGTTGCAGGCCGGGATTGCTGATGTCGAGCGCTGCAGCACGGAAGCCGACATCGCTCGCGGGGAAGTTCACGCTTCTCACCGGAGCCGTGATCGCGCTGTGCCTCGTTATGGTGCTCGTCGCAGCATACGACATGATGACGCGCTCGGCGATTTCCGGAACGAAGGAGCGACTGGCACGATCGACTCACGAGCTCGCCGCCATAGCCGACGGAGGGCTCAAGCAGAACCGCATTCGGTACGTCACCGCCTCGAGGAGTCGCGCGCTCATCGAGGCGTTGGACGATCGCAACGCTCGCGAGAACGTGGGCAATCGCTCGCCCGACACGGAGAAGAGTCTCGCAGGCGCACGGCAGGTACTTTCCCGTCTCGTTATGCCAACTGACTCGGGGTTGGTCGTGGAGTTATGGGATGCGAAAGGGCAGCGCGTCACCAGTGTTGGCCCGGGCCAGTCGGTCACCGCCGCGCCCCCGGTGAGCAGCTTGGCGTTAGGCGCACGCGCCATCATGCGCCAGGCTGTTGCGGCGGTGGCCGTTCCGGACTCGATGGGGCTGAGCCCACTCTATGTGTCGAATGGGCGCGTGTACTTCTGGCTTGTGGTGTCGGTCAAAGGACGCCACGGGGTCATCGGCTACATTGCCCACGAGCGTCGGATCGCGAGCAACACGCAGGCCGATCGCAGCGCAGGCGCGCTCGCGGGCGACGGTGTGACGACGTATTTCCGCAATGCCGACGGAACGGTTTGGGCAACCATCGGCGGAGCTCCGGTGACCCCGCCTCGTCGCGGCGACGAGCAGCTCACAGACCGCCATGCTGATGAGGAAGTTCTTACCGCGACCGCACCTATCGCGGGAACGCCGCTGCAGATTCTGATGCAGTCGCGACTAGACGACGTCCTATCGGCGCCGCGCACGGCGCTCCGGCGACTGATGATTGTCGGCACCCTGTTGATGCTGGCCGGGATGGGCGCCGCACTCTTGATCGGTCGACGCGTCGCCAAGCCGATCGTCGCCGTCGCTGATGCCGCGGAGTCGATCGCGCGGGGCCGCTACGACGTCCGCGTGCCGGCGGCGGATATCGCCGAGATCGCACGGCTCGCCGAAAGCTTCAATCACATGGCGAACGAAGTCGCTGCCGCGGACGAGACGCGGCGCGAGCTTGCGCACATGGGCCGAGTGGCGGCGGTCGCCGAGCTCGCCGCCTCGATATCGCACGAGCTGCGTCAGCCCCTTACGGCCATTCGGGCGAACGCCGAGGCGGGATCGATGCTTCTCACGCCGGGCACGCGTGATCTCGAGGAGGCAGCGGAAAGTTTCCGCAACATCGTCGGCGACTGTGATCGCGCGGCGGAGGTCATCAATCAGATCCGGCTGCTGCTCCGCAAGGAGCCGCCGGCGACGACGATGGTCGATCTAAATGACATCTGCCGGCAGGCCGTACACCTTCTCCAACACGACGCGGCGCTGCGGCACACGGTGCTGGATCTGGTTGTTGCTCCATCTCAGCTCACCGTGATCGGGGATCCGGTGCAGCTTCAACAGGTCGTCCTCAATCTCACTCTCAACGCACTGGACGCGGCATCGGGGTCGCGCCGCCAACGCACCGTGAGCGTCAGCGCAACACTCGGGAAGGGCGTGGCGGAGATCGCGATTCGCGATAGTGGACTCGGCATTCCATCCGACGCCCAACCGCACCTGTTCGAGCCGTTTTTCACGACGAAGACACAAGGCCTGGGGATGGGCCTTGCGATCGTCCGATCGATCGTGGAGCGCCATCACGGACGCGTCCACGCGACGAACGTCGCTGGCGGAGGCGCGATCTTCACCGTGACACTCCCGGTGTCCGCTCCGACCCTGAACGGCCGCAAGGCATCTTCGTTAGGCGAGCCGCCGCTGCCGGGCGTCGGTGCGAACCTGCCTTCGGAACCGAGCTCGGTCCGCGCCCGCGTCCGGTGATCGCCACCGCAAAATTGGACCGAAGGGTAAGGTCGGTGCTAATGTAAACACACGCTCGGCATTCGAGTGCACCAAACCTTCGGGAACATGAGACGGATAGACGCCCGATCGATGCTACTCCTGTTCGTCGCCGCGTGCGCATCGGCAGCGACGTCGAACTCGTCAGGCGTGACGACGCCGCCTGTCACCACGCAGTCTTGGACGCTCGTCTGGAGCGACGAGTTCGACGGGCCGGCGGGTGCGTCGTTCGATCGCAGCAAATGGGTCGCCGACAACGGCGGCAGTGGTTGGGGCAATCAGGAGCGCGAGTTCTACACGACGCGCACCGAGAACATCGCGCTCGACGGCAACGGGCATCTGGTGATCACGGCGCTTGCTGAACCATCGACCACCAATGACAGCTGCTGGTACGGGAGCTGTCGCTACACGTCGGCGCGCATCAAGACAGCGGGTCTCTTCTCGCAGGCGTATGGTCGCTTCGAGGCGCGCATTCGGATTCCCCGCGGGCAGGGACTCTGGCCCGCGTTCTGGATGCTTGGCGACAACATCAACACCGTCGGTTGGCCGAAGAGCGGCGAGATCGACATCATGGAGAACATCGGCAAGGAGCCGAGCATTGTGCACGGGACAATGCACGGGCCCGGCTATTCGGGCGCGAGCGGCATCGGCGGACCGTACAATCTCGCCACCGGTGCGTTCGCCGACGACTTCCACGTGTACGCGGTCGAGTGGGACCAGAGCGGCATCACCTGGCTCGTCGACGACAAGCCGTACTTCAGCACGTCGTTAGGCAGCATTCCATCGGGTACGACGTGGGTGTTCGATCATCCATTCTTCATCTTGCTGAACGTCGCCGTCGGTGGTGCGTGGCCGGGCGACCCCGACGGGTCGACGACGTTCCCGCAAGCGATGCTCGTGGATTACGTGCGCGTGTACAAGCGCTAGTCTCTCGTTACCGAGCCCGACCCCGAACTAATTCGCGACGTCGCGACGATCGAGAGCGGTGACGCGAAGGACTTCGTCGACCGTCGTCACCCCGGCGCGCACCAGACGCAGGCCATCCTGATACAAGCTGGCTCGCGTTAGGCTGAGCGATAGTTGCCGCGTAATTCCAACCACATAGTGCGCCAGTTCCTTCCGGAGCGAGTCATCCATGGCCACGACCTCGAAGATGCCCGTCCAGCCTCGATAACCGCTGCCGCCGCACCGCTCGCAATCGCCGCCCCTTCCCCTCCATTCGCTCAACGGCAACGACGAGTCGAGCGACGCATTTCTGACGGCGGTTTCTTCGCGACAGGACGCACAGACCATGCGAACCAGACGCTGCCCGACGATGGCCTGCACCTTTGCCGCCAAAAAGCCGGGCGGCACGCCCAACGAGATCAGGCGAAGGATCGCTCTCGCCCCGTCATATGCGCGCATCGTCGAAACGACGAGGCATCCGGCGAGAGCACCTCTCATCGCCAACTCGGCCGTCCCGGTGTCGCGAATCTCAGGAACGAAAAGCTCTCCGGCAAGCTGTTCGGGAGTGGGCATGATCTCGCGGCAGTGTCGCATGTGTTCGACTGCCGCATAGATGGTCGTCGTTCGCCCCGAACAGGGCGGGCCGACGGCGAGCACGACTCCCTGAGGACGAGCCAGCGCATCCATCAGAAGGGTTCGAGTACTGTCGCTCATACCGAGGTGATCGAGTCCCAGCCGTCCCGGCTCGACGCCCAGCGAACGAAGGAAAACGCTACGATTTTGCTGTTGTGATGGGGCGGAGAGCTCCGCCGCTTGCGGCCGGCGACTCACGCCGAGAGCGCGAAGATCGCCGAGTTGGATTGAGTTGTTGCTCATATTCGGGGAGATGCCGGTGTTCCTGCCACGGAACTCGTCGCAATCGGAGCGGAGAATGCTGGCGGGCCCCGGCCCGAAAGCAAAGTTGGACTTTAGGGCTATTTCCGAGGTTCCGACAGCAACCGGCACTATGAGACGCTGGCATCGAATGAGCAACTCCTAACGAAAGTTGCGGCGGTGACTCGATGATGTCGACCCGATTGGCCTCATATCAGCATCTCGTAATAGATCAGTGGCGTGAGTCGATACACGACCCGCCCAACCTCACGAAACCCACACTTCGCGTAGAATTCGCCCGCGCCAGCGTCTCCCTGATATGAGTCGAGCCGGATCGAGTCCGCCGGCCACTCACGCACGCGTTTCACTGCGTGCTCGAGGCACAATCGCCCGATGCCTCGACGCTGATAATCAGGACGCACCGCCATGTTGGTGAGATAGATCGGTCGCTTGCACTCGCTGAAGTATGACCTGTCGATCGCCCAGGGCTTTTTCGTCGCAAGGCGGAACGTAGCAATAACCGCGGAGCCACGTCGTGCGATCCAGACGTGCGCGTTCCGGAGATCCGCCACGACGCCACGCTCCGATGGCTCTCTCGACCAATGCCCCTCGCCAAACCGCTTCGTCAACTCGCGAGCCGACGCACCGCGCAACGCGGCGAGCACGGGCGCGTCCCGGGGACTGGCGAGCGTGAAGGTGAGGCGCATCGTTAGGTTCGTGGCGACACTCCAAACTAACGCAGCGACACGCGTGCCGCGTACATGCTTCCACCGAACACGGATCGTCGCCGGCCAATTTGTTCCGGCGCGCCGAGCTGCGCGAGCCGCGCCAGATCCGCCAGTCGCGCCAACGAGACCGGGAACGGCACCCAACGGCTCGGCGGCCGATTGTCGTACTCGACAATAACGAGAGCACCGGTGCGTACGAGCCGGTCGGCGATGCGTCGCAACATGCGCGCCTGCTCGCCACCGTCGACGAAATGCAGCGCATTGGCGAGAAGCGCGCCGTCGAGCGGAGGTAGCTCGAGCGGGCCGGTGAAATCCGAGTGCAACACGACGATGTGTGCGCGCTCCGGATCACGCGCGCGTGCGGCGTCGCTGAGTTGATCTACAGCGGACTGCTCTCGCTCCACGGCGTACACACCGCCCGTCGGACCGACGAGGCGCGCCAGCGCGACGGTGAACGTTCCCGTTCCCGCGCCAAGATCTGCCCACTGCTCGCCGATCTGCACGGCGGGCGCGATCAGCCGCGCCGCGTCACGTGAGTCCATTCATGCCGAGCGTGCTGCGAGGGCAGCACGATGCTCTTCGACCGCGCGCAGAAAGGCGTCAGGGTCGTCGAGCCGCGGTGCGATGCGACGCACCTCACGATGGAGGCCCGCTGTGAGCCGCACGCGTCTTGGCGCATCGAGCACGATCAACACGTTCGGCGCGCCCGGCTTCGTGAGGTGAACGTAATCGCGTCCTTCGTTCGTTCCGGGCGTCGGGAGATCGATCGCGGACGTGATCGCCGGCGATCGGGCGCTCCGATACGAGAATGCTACACCACTCGCCATGAGTCAGTCGTTGTCGGTGGGTCAGCGCAGCGCGTACTGTGAAAAGGAGGCAATCGTCTCCGCCTCGGACGGCGGGCGCAGAACGTTTCGCTCCGCGAACTCGGCAGCCTGTGGATAGCTGGTTGCGCGGATCCGATCCGCGGCTTGTTTGAGATCGTAGTCCGTCCGGCGAAGCTCGATCTCCGAGTCGATGAGCAGCAGCCAGTATGCACCGGGTCCCTGGAACGACATCCCGACGCTTCCAGCATTCACGACACGCGTCGATCCGATCATTCGGTCGAACTGCATGTGCGTGTGACCGCAGACGACGACGTCGGCGTCAGCCGATGCGAACGCAGGAATGAGCGCCTCCTCGGGGGTCGTCCGCAGGAAGATCTCGGTGTCGTTGCGAGGCGTCGCATGACAAAAGAGCACTGCGCCTAACGTGTTGACATGAACGCTGGTCATGGCCGGCCAACCGGCCATGACCAGCGCCGACTCGTCGTCGAGCTGGTCGGCGTTCCATTGCATCGACTCCCGCATGCTCTCCGGGAAGCGACCGGCGACGCCACCCGCTCGCAGCGCGAGCACCTCGCGCTCGCCTTTGCCCCGAATGAACGTCACGGGAATATCAAGGTTGCGCAAAGTAAGAACCACT
>JANWKK010000135.1 GCA_025451425.1 Gemmatimonadaceae bacterium | reverse complement strand
TGTCCTCGTGCACGACGAGGACACGATTTGTGTTCTTCGTCGACGCCTCGATCGCTTCGTCATCGAGCGGACTGAGTGAGCGAAGATCGACGATTTCCACTGAAAGCCCGTCTTCCCTCTCCAGCTGCTGGGCTGCCTCGAGCGCCTTCCAGACTGTTGCGGCGTACGTGATGATCGAAAGATCTCGCCCCTCGCGCGCGAGGCGCGCCTTCCCGATCGGCACGACGTGATCGCCGGCCGGCATCGTGCCCTTGATTCGGCGATACAGATATTTGTGCTCGAAGAACAGCACGCAATCGTCGTCGCGAATCGCCGATTTGAGCAGCCCCTTCGCGTCTTCGGCGGTCGACGGATACACGACTTTCAGTCCAGGAGTGTGAATGAATCCGGCCTCGGGATTCTGCGAGTGAAATGGCCCCCCGCGCACGTAGCCACCGCTTGGACCGCGCACGACCATCGGACAGGGCAGATTCGCTCGATAGCGCGCCGTCGCGACGTAGTTGGTGAGCATGTCGTAGGCATTGGCGATGAAATCGATGAACTGCATCTCGACCACCGGTCGCATACCCATGTGCGCCGCACCCGCTGCGGCACCCACGATGCCGATCTCCGAGATCGGTGTGTCGATCACTCGCTGCTCGCCAAAGCGCTGGGACAGTCCCTCCGTGACCTTGAACGCGCCGCCAAATGCCGCGATGTCCTCGCCGAGGCAAAAGACGTCTTCGTCGCGCTCCATCTCCTCGAAGAGCGCCTCACGAATGGCTTCCAGATACGTGATTTCCGCCATCAATCGTGCTCGCGCGCCGTCTGGCCGGCGCTCGTGCCCCCATTAGACGCCGGATAGGTGCCCCAGCCTTCCGCGCGCTCACTCGACTCGACCGCCGCTTGCTTGCCGCTACGAAACCAGAGCGGTGACGCTTGCGGAGGCGACGCGTACACGCCAACGAGCGCGTCGAGCGGCTCGGGTGGCGCCGACCGCTCGGCGACATCTGTGGCATCGTCGATCTCGCGCCGGATGCGCTCGTCGACGGCGCGAAGCTCGTCGTCAGAGAATCCGAATTCACCGCGAAGCCGCGCGATGTAGCGATCGATCGGATCGTTTTCCAGAGCCCACCGGTCGATCTCCCCCGCGGGAACATACGACTGGTTGTCATGTTCGGCGTGTCCCTTTCGCCGATACGTGATCAGTTCGACGAGCGCCACGCCCTCGCCTCGCCGCGCCCGGTCGACCGCGCGTTTAGTAACTTCATATGTCGCGATGACATCGTTGCCGTCTGCCTGCTCACCGGGAATGCCGTATCCAACGGCTTTGTCGACGAACTGCCTGGCAAGTGTTTGCTTGCTCGTCGGTGTGGAGTAGGCATAACCGTTATTTTCGACGACGATGACGAGCGGGCAATGCTGCACCGCGGCAAAGTTGATTCCCTCATGAAACGCACCGGTGGACGTCGCGCCATCGCCGACATACACGAGCCCGACGCGCTTTTCGCCGCGCATCTTGAAGCTCAGCGTCACGCCGGCCATCACCGGTACCATGTCACCCAGCGGTGAGATCTGCCCGATAAACCCGCGCGCGGTGTCGCCGAAGTGGATGTTGAGCTCGCGTCCACGCGTCGGCGACTCGCCCTTCGCCATGTACTGGCGCAGAATCTCGACGGGGGTGGCGCCCTTCACCAGCATGGAGCCGAGGTTGCGGATCAGCGGCGAGAGCACGTCCTCCGGGCGCAACGCGAACGCGCTTCCCACCGCATCCGCTTCCTGGCCTAACGAGCGAAAGAGTCCGCCGACGACCTTCGTCTGTCGGTACAGTGCGACGAGCCGTTCCTCGAGCGTGCGCGTGAGGCGCATCCAGTAGTACAGCTCGAGCACCTGCGCGCGCGTGAGGCCTGCCGGATACGTCGTCTCGGGCCGCTTACCGTTCCGTGCCGCTCGCTTACCGCCCGTGGGGACGCGAGTCGCCATCAGTACGACGCTTCCAGCGTGTGACTCGGATCTTCCGAACGATGCAGCGACACGAAGAACTTCTTGACGTTGCGATCCATCCGGCTTTCCCCCATCTGGTCCGTCTCGACTTCGACGAACGTGTAGTGCCCGCCCTCGGCGCGCACTGTCAAGCGCGCGACGCCGAGCGCGCCAGAGAAGGTGCGTGAGCGAGGCGCGGTCGCTGTCTGCGCGAGACCGAGACCCGGGAAAAACGTATCGGCGGCGGCCAGCACCTCCGCCGGCGGTCGATGACTGCGATAGAAATGCCGCATCAGGTTGTCGTTAGGCTCGAGTGGCGCTTACTTCGACGCCGATTCAGGTCGCTCGTTCAACACATCCTGCATCCACTCGATTTTCTCGAGTGGATGTAGCGAGTCGCGGCGGAAGCGGAGCCCAACCGCCCACAAGCCGGACGTCACGTAGTTCAGCTTCCCGTAATACGTGCCGACCTCAGGCCCGTACGTGAAGCCATCCCACGTCCGCGCACCCTCGCGATTGTTGGAGTAGATCTGGCCTTCGCCATTCTGGATTGGTTCGCGCGTGTCGCGATCGCGAATGAAGATCTTGTAAACGATGTCCTCGCGCGCGTGCGGTGGCGCTTCGGATGGCGTGATCGTGAGAGAATAGTCCTTCGTGATGTAGTACATCTCACGCTGCTTCGCTTCCGATCGACCGCAACCACTCGCGACGACACATGCCGCGACGATAGCGGCGGTGATCCCGGTCGCGCGCAGCCAGCTTCGCCGAGTCGTGCCCATGGCATTTCTCCCTTTTCTACGACTGGTAGTACTCCAGTCCCAGATGCGTGATCTGTTCCTCACCCATGAGGTGCCGCAGGGTGTTCTTCAGCTTCGTCTGCTGAATGAAAAGATCGTGTTCTGGTTGCAGCGCGGGAGCGGCCATTGGGCTTTTGTAATAGAAGCTTAACCATTCCTGAATCCCCTTCAGCCCGGCGCGCTGGGCGAAATCCGAGAATAGCGCGAGGTCGAGAACGATTGGAGCGGCCAGGATAGAATCGCGGCACAGGAAGTTGACTTTGATCTGCATCGGGTACCCCATCCACCCGAAGATGTCGATGTTGTCCCAGCCTTCCTTGTTGTCGCCCCGCGGCGGGTAGTAGTTGATGCGAACCACGTGCGAGAAATTCTTGTAGAGATCGGGGTAAATCTCGGGCTGTAACACCGTGTGCAGCACACTCAGCTTGGACTCTTCCTTCGTCTTGAACGAGGCGGGGTCGTCGAGCACCTCGCCATCGCGATTGCCGAGGATATTGGTCGAGTACCATCCGGCGAGGCCGAGCATTCGCGCTTTCAGACCGGGTGCAATCACCGTCTTCATCCAGGTCTGCCCCGTCTTGAAATCCTTTCCGGAGATCGGGACCCCGCGATCGATGGCGAGCTGCATGAGTGCTGGCGTATCGACGGCCAGATTCGGTGCGCCATTCGCGTACGGCACGCCCTCCATGATGCATGCCCACGCGTAGAGCATCGACGGCGCAATCGCGTCGTCGTTTCGCTCCATCGCCTTCTCGAATTGCTCGATCGTTGCGTGCTGTGGTCCCGACTTGATGTAGGTCTCCGTCGACGCGCACCACACGGCGACGACGCGATCGAGACGGTTCTTCGTTTTGAAGTCTCGAATGTCCTGGCGGAGCTGCTCAGCCAGATCCCGCTTCGTCTTACCCCGCTTCACATTCTCGCCGTGAATGCGCGTCACATAACGATTGTCGAACACAGCCGGCATCGGCTTGATCTCGCGCAGGAAATCGGAGAGCGGCTCGATGTGACGCTGCTCGAGTACGCCGGCCTTGCACGCGGCCGTCAGGGCGTCATCGGCAATCGGATCCCAGGCGCCGAACACGAGATCGTCCAGCTCGGCGAGCGGAACGAGTTCTTTGATCAGCGGAGCGCGTTTCTCGGTTCGCTTGCCTAGGCGAATCGTCGCCATCTGCGTCAGTGAGCCAATCGGCTTGGATAGTCCGCGACGAATGCTCTCGACGCCAGCCATGAACGTCGTGGCCACCGCGCCGAGTCCGGGCGTTAGGATGCCGAGCTTGCCGGTCGCTGGACGAATCGTGGAGCGAGCGCCTGACGCGGCGCTTTTAGAGCTTTTGGACGAAGCCTGCACGTACTCAATCTCCTTTCAGTAGAGGGCGCGACACGCCGCGCCGACGCCGCAACCAGCGCGGTTTTTCTCCGTCGGCGAAACGAAGCGTATCCGCCTCCACACGGGGTGCGGTTTGGTGGTAGACGAACGCAACGCGCTGGACCACAGTGATCCACGCCGTTACGGTGAGGAAGATGATGATGAGTGCGAGCACCCATCCGTTGAGCGCGAGCCCGAAGAACGCCTGTGGCACAGAGAGCAGCACCACGCGCTCGGGTCGCTGCAGCATTCCTACCTTCGCGTCGAGACCGAGGGCTTCCGCACGCGCCCGTGTGTATGAGGTGAGGAACGACCCGATGATGCCGGCAAGACACACCACGACCATCGGTACGCTGCGGTGCGTCGGACTCAGCGCGTAAAAAACGCCGAGGCCCCCTAAGACGGCACCATCCGCGAGGCGATCGAGGGTGGAATCGAGAAACGCCCCGAATGTGGAGCTAAGATTCGAGCGCCGCGCGACCGTCCCGTCCAGCACATCGAACAGCGCCGTGAGTCCCAGGAAGAAGCCGCCGACCGAGATGTGCCCTGTGCCGTAGATGATTCCGCCTGCGACGGAACACGCGGTGCCGATGGCTGTGATGGTGTTTGGATGAACTCCACGCCGGACCAGCCAGTTCGCGACCGGATCGATGACGCGCAGATACCCGTTTTTCAGCCAGTCCGGCAGAATTTTCATTCGGTTCCGTCACGCAGGATAGCCAGCGGGCCAGCGGGCGACGTGACGAACAACGTCGCGATTGAACCGCCGCCGGGTAGATGCTCGACGACAAGGGCGGAAGGCGACACCCGGCGATCACAAAGTGTGCGAGCCGAAGCGAGATTCCTCCCTTGCTTCGGCTCGTAAAGGTATCCCATGCACGGAGTTGTAGCAACCAGCGCTGAAGACGCGCGTTCCGCGGTCAGGGCACTTTCCACGTATATGTCGACGTGAGAGGCACCGGATTCTGCGTGTCGAACTGGCTCTTGCTGTCGACGGTGACAGCACGCAACAGCACCATCGATCCGAGCGGAATACCGCGCACCGGAAGATTCTCTGTCGTGTTCGAGCCGACCTGCTTAACGAACGTCTCCGTGCCGTTCTGCACGACGTACACGTTCACTGGCTGCGGCAAGTTGTTCGTGAAGTGAATCGTCGCTTCCGCAGCGGTCGGCGCGGTGCGAACCGATGCCTGTCGCGGACCACAGCCGCCGCTCATCATCACTGCGACCGCAAGTCCCAGCGCGGCACAAATTCTCTTCATCGGCATATCCTCCCATGAGGCGAGTCGCCAACTCGCCCTCGTGTTGTGGACCGATCGAGCGTGCAAGAGGGATGCACGGCTCACGGCGGACAACCTAATGCGTACTGCCCTCTGCTCGCCAACCGGCACTCGTACCTTCTCGCGCGGATGATGTCTATTATGCGTCAGACCGCGACCGTGCAGCTTGTCGCACGTGTCGACTCTCCTCCTTCTTGAACCGCCGAGACGATGAGCATCCTCGTCGCCCTGAACTCCACTGTGCACGACCGGGGTGTCGTACTCTTGCTGGTGTTTGCCGTCGCGTGCGCCGGTGCGCCCGCGCCAATCGCGAGCTCTCAGCCGCCCGCGCCGATCGCGGAAAGGGCCATTCTTCGCGATTCGTTGCGCGCCATTCTCTCACGCGCAGAGCGAGACAGTGCATTTCCGGGCGCGTACGCTGTAGTCGGAACGCACGCCGGTATTCTTGCGGAAGACGGCGTCGGCCTCCTCGATTGGGGTCCGAGCGCCGTGCCTGACGAGCACTCACTCTGGGACCTTGCGTCGCTGACGAAGGTCGTGGGCATGACGACGGCGATCATGCAGCTCTACGAGCAGGGCAAGATCGATCTCGATGCTCCACTGCAGCGATACCTCCCGGAGTGGCAAGGACCGCACAAGGAGCTCGTCACCATTCGGCACCTGATCACGCACACCTCAGGACTGCCGGCGTTCAAGCCCTACGATCAGCAGACGCACGATCCCGACAGCCTGGCGAAGCTCATGTTCGCGACGCCGCTCGATACGCTGCCTGGCGTGCGTATGATCTACAGCGATATCGGCGCGTACCTGCTTGGTAGGCTCGTCGAGCGGCTGTCGGGCGAGACGCTCGATCAGTATGTACTCAATCACGTGTTCCGACCCCTCGGAATGAACGAGACGATGTATCGGCCGCCGTCGTCCCTCAAACCGCGTATCGCACCCACGGAGATCGACCCGGTTCGCGGCGGGAAGGTTTGGGGTGTGGTCCACGACGAGCGGGCCTATTACCTCGGCGGCGTGTCGGCGCATGCAGGCATTTTCAGCTCGGCATACGACCTTGCGCGTTTCGCGCGAATGTATCTGAATAACGGCACCCTCGATGGCACTCGCATCATTCGACCGGAGACGATCGAGCTGTTCACGACCCGCCAGGTGCAGGATCGCGCGCTGGGTTGGCAGAAGCCGGATGGCAGCAATTCGGCGGGGCACCTCATGTCGGAGCGCGCTTTCGGCCACACCGGGTTCACCGGCACGTCGATCTGGATTGACCCGGCGCGCGATGTGTTCGTCATTCTTCTCAGCAACCGTGTCAACCCGACGCGCGCGAACAACAAGATCGGTCGCGTTCGCGTCGCGCTTGCAGACGCGGTGATGTCGACGATGGCTCGCTCACCTCTTCCCGCGCAGAGCTCCCACCCATGAATCTGACAGTCATCGACTGGGCAATCGTCGCCGCGTACTTCGTCCTCTCGGCCGGGATCGGCTTCGCGTTCACACGACGCGGCGGCGAGAGTTTGAGCGAGTACTTCATCTCGGGTCGACAAGTGCCGTGGTGGCTCGCGGGGGCATCGATGGTCGCGACGACGTTCGCGGCCGATACGCCCCTCGTCGTCACGGGCCTCGTGTTCTCCCACGGCGTCGCCGGCAATTGGCTGTGGTGGTGCTTCCTGATGAGCGGGATGCTCACTGTGTTCTTCTTCGCGCGGCTCTGGCGAAGAGCGCACGTCATGACCGACATCGAGTTCGCTGAGATCCGCTACAGCGGTAAGCCGGCGACCTTCCTCCGCGGCTTCCGTGCAATCTACCTCGGTGTCTTCGTGAATCTCATCATCCTCGGCTGGGTGACCAAAGCGATGGTGAAGATTCTCGGGATCTCGTTAGGTGTGAACCCGTACGTCGCGGTCGGTATTTGCTTCGTCATCACGGTCGCGTACTCCGTGGCGGCGGGAATGTGGGCAGTCCTTTGGACTGACCTCGTACAGTTCGTGATCAAGATGACGGCGGTCGTCGTGCTCGCCGTTTTCGCGGTGAAAAAAGTTGGCGGGATGAGCGCGTTGAAGTCCGGTCTCGTCGCGCATTTCGGGAGTGAGACGGCGGCGCTGTCCGTGCTTCCGGTTTCCCTGCACGATGGCAAGATCGGAGCGTACCTCTGGATGCCGGCGATAACGATCGGGGTGTTTCTCTTCGTGCAGTGGTGGGCAGCCTGGTACCCGGGCGCGGAACCGGGTGGTGGCGGCTACGTCGCGCAGCGGATCTTCGCGGCCAAAACGGAGCGCGACGGTGTCTTGGCGACGCTCTTCTTCCAGGTCGCGCACTACGCCGTTCGCCCATGGCCATGGATCATTACCGGCCTCGCGACCGTGCTGCTCTATCCCCAGGGCGTGATGGTGAACGGCGTGCGCGACCATGAGGCTGCGTACGTTCAGGCGTTTGTGGATCTCCTGCCCACAGGCTGGCGCGGCTTCATGCTCGCCGGCTTCGCGGCCGCCTACATGTCCACGGTCGCGACGCAACTCAACTGGGGAGCGTCGTATCTGGTGAACGATTTCTATCGGCGGTTCCTGCGTAAGACCGAGTCCGAGCGGCACTACGTCAACGTGTCGCGCTGGGCGACGATCGTGCTATTTCTCCTCTCGATCATCGTGACGTCGCAACTGGCAACAGTCGAGCAGGCGTGGAAATTTCTCATCGGCCTCGGCGCTGGCACGGGCCTCGTTTACATCCTGCGCTGGTACTGGTGGCGCATAAATGCGTGGAGCGAGATCAGCGCGATGATCGCGTCATTCGTGACGTTCGGCTACGTCAGCGGCGGGTTCGGCCTCGTTCTGTCGAAGTTGCATCTCATTGCAGCAGACCAGGCCGCGTCGTTCACTCCGTCCGTGGTTGCCAACGCTGGTGCCGATTCCGATGCGGTCACGCTGCTGATCACTGTCGTCGTGACGACTCTCGTTTGGGTCGTTACAACCATGCTCACCCAACCCGAGTCTGCCGCCGTGCTGGAGTCATTTTATGAGCGCGTTCGCCCAGGTGGCCCCGGGTGGGCTTCGGTGTCGACGAAGCTGGGCTACGGTCGCGAGAGCATACCTGGCGGTGCACTTGCATGGACCTACTGGCTCGCGGGCATCGTCGCCGTTTACGCGACCCTTTTCGGGGTGGGCAAGATCAATTTTGGCGAAGGCGGTGTAGGAATTGTGATGTTGATCATTGCGACGGTGGCGTTCGCGTGGATCGCGCGGTCTTTCCGCTCGGAGCAATCGCCTCCTCCTCTCGCACGGCGGGAGGATAAGACGCGTGAAGCGGTGGCGGCGGATTGATAGGGAGCTTATCTTGCACGTAACCTGCGGCGCCGCAACACTTGGCCGCGTTGAGGAGGAGTTCGAATGAGCACAATGAATCAGCCCGAGCTGGCGGTGGTCATCACACCCAATGCGTCAGCCGAGGTGAACAAGTTCATGGAGCAGGAGGGCGTAGACCCGGCAAAGGGCGGCCTTCGTGTCAGCGTCCAGCCGGGTGGATGCAGCGGCTTCAAGTACGGCCTGCTGATCGAGGACGAGGCAGCCGAAGACGATCTGGTCGTCGATCAGGGCGGATGGCGCGTATTCGTCGATCCGTTCTCGGCGCAGTACCTCAACGGCGTTACCATCGACTACGTCACGTCGATGATGGGCTCCGGTTTCACTTTCAAGAATCCTAACGCGACTGGCGGCTGCGGCTGCGGCACCTCGTTCTCCGCCTAACATACGATGGCAGATTCGGTCACAGGCGTCCGCCGGGACGCCGTCGCCGAGAGGGAGGCCCGCGATCGCTCGCCGACTCGCGGGCCTTCTCGTGTCCCCCACGTATCGGCGGGTCTCGAACGGATTCGAACGCTCGTCGTGGACGACCATGAGCACATTGCTCGGCTCGTCGCCAACCGCATTGCGACGCTGGTACGCGAGAAGGACGCCGCGGGCGAGATGGCCGTGCTTGGACTCGCAACGGGATCGACGCCGATCGGCGTGTATCGCGAGCTCATTCGTATGCATCGCGAGGAGGAGCTGAGCTTCCGTCACGTCGCGACGTTCAATCTCGACGAGTACTACCCGATGCCGAACGAGAGCATCCATTCCTACCATCGGTTCATGTGGGAGAATCTGTTCTCGCATATCGACATCAGGCCGGAGAACGTTCACATCCCCGATGGAACGGTCCCGCGCGACCGCGTCGACGAGTTCTGTCGCCGTTATGAGGACGCGATCGCGGATGCCGGTGGGATCGATTTCCAGATTCTGGGCATTGGGAAGACGGGCCACATTGGGTTCAACTAGCCTGGGTCGGGAGCAGACAGCAGAACGCGCGCTGTGACGCTCGACGCCGTGACTCGCCGCGATGCCGCCGCGGATTTCTTCGGCGAGGAGTTCGTGCCGCGCGAGGCGATCACGATGGGCGTGGCGACGATTCTCGACGCGCACGAGATCGCCATTCTCGCGACCGGCGAGCACAAGTCGACGATCGTTAGGCGCGCCGTCGAGGGAGATATCGACGTCGAGGTGGCGGCGACGTTTCTGCAACGTCACCCGGACACAACGTTCTATGTTGACCGCGCTGCCGGCGCTGAGCTCACACGCATCAAGACGCCGTGGCTCATCGACGAGGTGCAGTGGACGCAGCATCTGATGGTCCGCGCCGTCATCTGGCTCTCGCAACAGACGAACAAGGCGATCCTCAAGCTCACGCAGCGGGATTACGCCGAGCATAAAATGTCGGCCTTAGTTGCAAAGTATGGTACCCCCGGAGAGGTGAACGGAAAGGTATTCAACATCCTCGGCGCGAAGATCCGAGGCAAATCCAAGCTGCCGACGCACCAGCGCATCATTTGCTTCTCGCCTCATCCGGATGACGACGTCATCTCGATGGGCGGCACTCTCATTCGCCTCGCCGACCAGGGGCATGAGGTGCACATTGCGTATCAAACCTCCGGCAACATCGCGGTATTTGATGACGACGCCATCCGCTTCGCCGATTTCGTGGCCGAGTTCAACACCCATTTCGACGTTTCGCCGCAGAAGGCGGCCGAGCTCGAAGCGCATGTCGACGATGTGCTGCGAAACAAGAAGCCGGGGCAAGTCGACAGCCCGGCCGTGCAGACGATCAAGGGCATGATCCGCCGCGGCGAGGCACGGGCCGCGACGCGAAGCTGCGGCGTGCCCGATTCGCGGCTGCATTTCATGG
>JANWKK010000134.1 GCA_025451425.1 Gemmatimonadaceae bacterium | reverse complement strand
GCAACGACATCTATGGACGATTCCAGCGGCTCCAAGGGCACACCGTCTTCGAGCCGATCGGCTTTGATGCGTTCGGTATTCACTCTGAGAATTACGCTCTCAAAGTCGGCATCAATCCCGCGGAGCTGATCCCGCGCAACATTGCCAACTTCCGCCGGCAGCTGAAGAGCGCCGGCCTGATGATCGATTGGCGGCACGAGTTGTCGACGACGGATCCGGCGTACTACAAGTGGACGCAGTGGATCTTTCTCGAGCTTTATAAGCGCAAGTTGGCGTACCGCGGGCGCGCGGCCGTGAACTGGTGTCCGAAGGACAAAACCGTGCTCGCGAACGAGCAGGTTATCGCCGGTGCATGCGAGCGGTGCGGCACGAAGGTCGAGCAGCGTTTTCTCGAGCAATGGTTCTTCCGCATCACGGAGTATGCTGAGCGCTTGCTCGCGAATCTCGACTGGATCGACTGGTCCGAGAGCACGACAACCGCACAACGCAACTGGATCGGCCGCTCAGACGGTGCCGAGATCGTGTTTCGCGTTCAGGATTTGCTCGAGATGGCGGGCGCAGCGACTGTTGGCTTGAACGTGATGGCGACGACGGCCGAGCTGAATGCGCTGGCGACCGACATCAAAGTCTTCACGACGCGTCCCGACACGATCTTCGGCGCGACGTATCTCGTGCTTGCACCTGAGCATCCGCTCGTCGACGCACTCACGACAGACGAACAGCGTGCCGAGGTAGAGGCTTATCGGATCACCGCGGCGAAGCAGGACATCGTCACGCGGAAGGTGAGCAAAGAGAAGACCGGAGTCTTCACGGGCGCGTACGCGATCAACCCAGCGACCGGCCATCCGATCCCGATCTGGATCGCCGACTACGTGCTCATGGAGTATGGCACAGGCGCGATCATGGCCGTGCCCGGTCACGACGAGCGCGATTTCGAGTTTGCTAACGTATTCGGGCTGCCAATCGTGCGCGTGGTGGCGCCACGTACGGCACATGCCGCGCACGTCGACTCGCAGAACCGCGACGAGCATCCGCCGCTCGAGGAGCCGTACCTGGACACCGAGAACGCGCATCTGGTGCACTCGCGGCAGTTCAACGGGTTCTCCGTCGAAGATGCGAAGCACGCGATCGTCGCGTGGCTGGCCGAGCACGGCCACGCAAAGCCGATCGTGAACTACCGACTACACGATTGGTGCGTGTCGCGTCAGCGATACTGGGGTCCGCCGATCCCGATCATCTACTGCGACAAGTGCGGCCACGTGCCCGTGCCGGAGAGCGACCTGCCCGTCGAGCTGCCTAACGTCGACGACTTCCGTCCGGACGACTCGGGCATCTCGCCGTTGGCGCGCGTGGAAACGTGGTATCGCGTACCCTGCCCGCAATGTGGCGGACCGGCGCGTCGGGAGACCGATGTATCGGATACGTTCCTCGATAGCGCCTGGTATTTCCTGCGTTATCCGAGCAGCGACGTCCCCGATCGTCCGTTCGACTCGCGCATGACGAAGAAATGGCTGCCAGTGAACTCGTACATCGGCGGCAACGAGCACGCGGTGCTGCACCTGCTCTATTCACGCTTCGTGACGATGGTGTTGCACGACGCGGGACATCTCGAGTTCGAGGAGCCCTACGCAAAATTCCGCGCTCACGGGATGATCATCCGCGAGGGCGCGAAGATGTCGAAGAGCCGCGGGAACGTAGTGAATCCGGACGAATACATCGAGCGCTGGGGCGCGGACAGCTTCCGCACCTATCTCATGTTCCTCGGCCCGTACGAGGAAGGCGGTGACTTTCGCGATCAGAGCATCGCGGGCGTTAGGCGATTCCTCGACCGCCTGTGGGCGAGCACCCAAGACGCTCGGCACAAGGGCGAGCCTGACGAGGCGGTGATGCGCAAGTTGCATCAAACCATCCGCAAGGTGGGCGACGACATACCGCGCCTGCAGTACAACACCGCGATCGCAGCGATGATGGAGTACATGAACGTGCTGCGTGCGAAGGAGCGTACGCCACACGTGGACGAAGCCATGCCGCTCGTGCAACTCGTCGCGCCCTTCGCGCCCCACATCGCGGAAGAGCTGTGGGAACGGTTAGGCGGCCGCGGCAGCATCTTCGACGCTGGCTGGCCGACGTTCGATCCAACGCTCGCGGCCGAGGAGTTCGTCACAATCGCGGTTCAAGTCAACGGAAAGCTCCGCGGCACGGTTCGTCTCGCGCCCGACATGGGACAAGAGGACGCCTTGGCAGCGGCGCTCGCCGATCCAGGAATTGCGAAGTTCGTTCCGGGGCCACCAAAGAAGGTCGTGTACAAGCCCGGGCGAATCCTGAGTCTCAGTATTTAGCGCGTGCCTCGCGCATCCCGCGTCTGCCAGCTCAGAAGGTAATCCCGAACGTTATCGGGATCGTCACGAACGACGGCCCCTGCGCCAGCGCGAAATGCAACCGCGCTTCGGCGTACGCCCCGACTCCGCTCAACGGAATCGTTAGGCCCGTCCCGACGTTGAAGCCCGCGCTATTGCCCTGATCTGCGATGTGATAGATCCCCATCCCGCCGATCAGATACGGATGCGCCAGCGAACCCGGCGAGTGGTACACGACATTGACGAGAAAGGCGAAGGTATTTGCATCGGTCGTGAGCGCATTCTTATCATGCGGGAAATACTGATAGAGTACCTCGCCGCGAAGACCCAGCGGCTCGCTCGGCACGCGGAACTCCGCCATGCCGTCGATGTTGAATCCCGGCTGGCGATTCTTCGCGATTCCACCGGCGGGGATGCTGATGCCGCCACCGATGCCGAGCACTGGCAAGGGCATGGTCTGCGCGGCTGCCGCCTGTCCGACGGCGACACGCGCACTTGAAATCACCACAAGAGCAGCAATGAGAATCTGAATCTTGCGCATGAGGGGAGGGGAGGGATGAAGCGATGCAAGATCTGTCGCGACGGAACCTAATGAGGAGACACGTCAGTGCGCCTCCCCACTACTTAGACAAGGCCGCTGATCCATTCGCCGACAAAATAGCCGACCACGGCGACGCCAAGGCCGACGACGAACATGTCCAAGCCGGATCGAAACACCCCTCGTCCGGTGAAAATCGATCGTGCCGCACCGACGAGAAAGTGTGAGAGCATCGATAACACGAAAGCGATCACGATTGCCGTCGTGCCGCTCCACAGGAGAAATGAGAAAACAGGAATGAACGCGCCGACCGCTGTTGCCGTGCCCGTAACCCATCCCTCCCGCAACGGTGACATGTGCGGCTCGCCGATTCCGAGCTCCTCCTGCACTTGCTCATGCAGCATGCGCTGCGGGTTTGCCATGACTTCTGTCGCGAGTGCGTGCGCACTCTCCGGGTTCATCCCCTTCGCCTCGTAGATGATCGCGAGCTCGTCGCGCTCGACCTCGGGCATCAACGCGATCTCGTCGCGCTCCATCGCGATCTCGTTCGCGTACACCTCCTGCTCGCTCTTCGCTGCCAGGTATCCGCTCGAGCCCATGGACAGTGCGTCAGCGATTAGCCCGGCGACGCCGGCGACGACGACCGTATGGTGGGCCTGTGCCGACGATGCGCCGATCACGCCAGCCACCAATCCGAAGTTGGCCGTGAGGCCGTCGTTGAAACCGTACACGACGTTACGAAGAAAGCCCCCTGATTCCGTTCGATGCCACGGCTCGCCTTTTCGCCCCGAGATCTCGCTGAGCGTCGACGCATGCTCGGCCGATTCCCGGGCGAGCGTCAGCGCTTCGCCGTGCCCCGCAACATCATGCCCCGTCGTGCGATGCATATCGAGGTAGCCCCTGACCTCGCGACCCTCTTCAGCAAGGAGCATCGGCAGAAGGAAGCCAGGTCCGAGGACACGTCCCAGCATCGCCAGAAGCCGCGTCCGTGCGCTTGGGCGAAATTGCCTAACGCGCCGGCCATGGTCGGCAAGCAGCTTCGACCAGATCTGGACATGACGGTCCTCGACCTCTGCTAGGCGGCGATAAAGGTCCCTTTTCTTGGGATCGGGCTCCGCCTCGGAGAGCAGACGGTAGAGATAGGCTGCATCCGCCTCATCCTGCCAGTGATGCTCGAAGGCTTCGAGGTCTGGAGTGGCCGACGAGCGCTGGCTCGTATCTGCGGTGGGGACAGTCATGGACCTGAGGGAACGCACTACAACAAGCTAATTGCCCCCGGGGAAACCCTGCCGGCCCAGCCGAGTGTCTGATCAGGTGGACGCAACACAAAACTTCGTACCTGAGGTCGTATGCGACTCCACTCCTTGGTGACGCCGGCGCTGGTCTTGGCGGCTTCCAGTCTCGCTCTTCCAGCATTCGCGCAAAACGCGCGCATCTATTCGACGCCGCGAGCTGGGGTCCTACGCGGCGACGACGACCAGCCGCGAGCTGCGCTTGGGCTTACCACGTCCGGCTCCAGCAGCGCACGCGACACGCTCGGCCTCCTCGTGACGTCGGTCGCGTCCCAGGGCCCTGCTGGTCGAGCAGGCATCGAAGAAGGCGATCGAATCGCCTCGATCAACGGTGTGAGTCTCCGTGTGGCATCAGGGGACGCCGGCGACTTCGACATCAGCAGCGCGATGACCCGGCGTCTGACGCGTGAATTGAGTCGGGTGCGGCCGGGTGAAGAAGTCGACCTTCGCATCTATTCCAGCGGCTCCACGCACACCGTGCGCGTTCGAGTGGCGGATTCGGACTCACTCTATAGTCGTCGGCAGATTTCGCGCGCCGATATGGACGAGCGGCCAACACTCGGCCTCGGCATCGGCTCGACAGGCAGCCGGCGCGACAGTTTGGGCGTCCTCGTTATGTTCGTCGATGATTCCGGACCGGCAGCGCGCGCCGGAATCGAGGAGGGCAATCGCATCGCCGAGATCAATGGCGTCGATCTTCGCGTCGGGCGTGACGACTCAGGCGACGATATGATGGGGAGCGTTCGAGTGCGCCGCCTCCAGCGCGAAGTCACTCGGCTCCGTCCCGGCGACGACGTCGACCTACGAGTCTATGCCAATGGCCGTTACCATGACGTGAGAGTTCGTGCCGGCCGGGCGGCTGATCTTCCCCATCGCGCCCGTACGTTCATGCTCAACGGCGACGCGATGGGTACGATGCCAGGGATGATGCCGTTCAACATCGACGGCGAGATGATCGGCGACCCAGGGCG
>JANWKK010000133.1 GCA_025451425.1 Gemmatimonadaceae bacterium | reverse complement strand
AGTCTTTCGTAAGGCGTGTCGGGGGCTGCTCGACGGTCGCCTCGCGGCTCGCGACCTCGATGGCGCGATCAGCGTCGCCGAACGGTGGATGGCGGTCGACCCAGCGGACGACGAGGCGCAGCACCGCCGTATCTCGACGCTCGCTCTCGCCGGCGCGCGTGCAGAAGAGATTCGTACGGACGAGACGTACGCGCCACTCCTCGCGCCCGAGGGGCTGGAACCGCTCGATGAGACACGGCAGCTCGTCGAGCAGCTCCGCCCGGGACTCGCGGTTCCCCGCGCCTTCGTTCATGTTTCGCTTTGCGCCTCCGCGGCTCATTGCGGATAGGTGGCGTTCTCTCCCCTCGACAGCCACGAGGCATCGATGCGTCGTTTTTTCGTATTGCTGACCGCCCTCACTCTCGCCACCGCGGCGCGAGCGCAAGACCCCGGCATGGCCGTCCCCTCGTTTGAGCACAAGAGCGGCGGGAGCGAGAAAGTGCACGTGCTCGGTCACGTCGCCGCGCACGCTGGGCCGTGGAAGGCGGCCGACATCGAGATGGAGCAGGATCCGTCGCGCCCGTACGTCTATCTCTGCGGGTTCGTGAACTTTGACGTCCAGATCTACGACGTTCGGGATCTCTCGAACCCGAAGAAAGTGTACGAGTGGACGATCGAGAACCCCGAGCTCCATCGCGGTATCGGCGCCATGGACGGCAAGTACTTCAAGATCGGCAACCGTTACTACTACGCGCAGTCGTATCAGTTCATGCAAGGGAGCCCGGACGCCGATCACGGCGCCGTGATCTTCGACGTGACCGGTCTGCCTGACGCGTCGAAAGTGAAGGTGGTTGCCCGCATTCGGTATCCGCAGGCGCCGGGCGGGTTCCACAATACCTTCGCCTATAAACACTCCGACGGCCGCGCGCTGTATTTCGCGACCGTGAATGCGCAGAAGGCGCTGGTGTATGACCTTGCTAAAGTCGTAAGCGGCGTGGATCCGAGCACGTGGCTCGTCGGCGAAGTGCCGAACCCGACGCCATACAAGCAGATTGGCGCCGGCGGCTATCACGACTTCTACGTCGGGTACGATCCGGCGACGCATCAAGACAAGTTCTACGGCGCGGGACTCGGCGGTTATTCCGTGTGGGACGTGACGCATGTCGATGCGCCGCGCGAGATGTTCACGATCACGAGCATGGGGATGGACATCGCGCACACGTTCACGCCGTCGCCCGACGGTCGTTATGCGGTGACCGAGACCGAGTATCAATACACGCCGCTGCGGGTCTGGGATCTCCAGCCCGGCCAAACCGGCAAGACTCAGAACATCGACATCCCGATCAGCGCATGGACCGCCGATTGGCGCGATCTGTCGCACAATCACGAAGTGCGATGGCCGTACGTCTTCGTGTCTGCGTACGAAGATGGATTACAGGTATTCGACCTCACCGATCCGAAGAATCCGAAGACGGTCGGTCACTGGTTCACCTGTGAATGCGAGCACGAGCACGGATTCGGCGGCAATCCGGACAACGGCTGGCAGAGCACGACGAGCGTCGAGCAGGGCGCGTTCGGCGTCGACATACGCAACTACGATGGTCTCGTCGTCCTTTCCGACATGCGCACAGGCCTCTGGCTCTTCCGCGTCGACGGCTTCAAGGGATGGAATGGCCACGATCATGGCATGCCCAACATCTCGCGCGTGCAGGACTGGGATCACGGCCCCGAGGGCGCAAAATCGAGCGCCGTTACGAGCCACGACGGACGCTGATGCGCGTTAGGCAGCTCGCCCTGTCGCTTGCGGTCCCGTTGCTCGTCGCAGCGGGACCGTACGACATTCCACTCTTCTCAACGCCGAAAGCGCCCGCGGCAAATGGCTCGGCGCGGCTCGTGTTCGCGCAATCGCCGTTCGGCATCGCGGTGACGGCGGATGGTCGCGCTCAGTACGACGTGCAGGTGACGGCGTCCGGTTTGCCGGCGGCGTCTTCGCTGGGCGCATTCAAGACCTACGTCGCGTGGGCGACCACGCCGGACCTCCAACGCTGGGATCGCCTAGGTACAATCACCAACGGCACGACCACCGTCGGCCACGTAACGCTGAACAAGTTCCTGCTCGTGATCACGGCGGAGCCAGATTCGGCGCCGAAGGTGCACGCGGGGCCGACGGTGCTGCACGGGACGTCGCCAAGCGGCTGGCTTCAGTCTTTCCTCAATCATCCGCTGTTCCGAGGAGTCACGGGGTGAGAGCACACCTCGTTCTGCTCGTCGTCGCGTTCGGTCTCACCCTCCCCCTCGCCGTCGGTTCGGCGCAACAGAAGCGCGATCCGATGGCTGGCATGGATCACATGGCGGGGATGAAACACGACTCGGCGGGAATGCCGATCCCGATGCCGAAAGGCATGCCGATGATTCCGGGCCTGGTCGGTCTCGCGCCGCCGGGCGGCGTGTTCCTCCCTGGCGCTGGCGTCGATGCAGCGCGGTTGCCGGCTGCCAAGCCCTCGCGCGTTGTGCGGCTCGCGAATGTCGACACGCTCGATCTCACGGCGATGCTTGTTAGGCGGACGATCAAAGGCCACGACTTCGCGATGTACGGCTTTAAAGGCGAGGTCACCGGTCCGCTCATTCGTGTCCCGCAGAACGCCTCGATCATCGTTCGTTTTCACAATCGCATCGATCTGCCGAGCGCTGTGCACTGGCATGGCGTACGCCTCGACAACCGCAGCGACGGTGCTGTCGGGGTGACTCAGGAAGCGGTTGCGCCCGGCGGGAGCTTCGTCTACAGCGTTCATTTCCCCGACGCGGGTCTCTATTGGTACCACCCGCACGTGCGCGAGGACGTCGAGCAGGCGATGGGTCTGTTCGGCAACATGATCGTCGACTCCCCGATGGCAGACTACTACTCGCCGGTCAACAGCGAGCACGTCATGCTGCTTGATGATTTACTCATCAACGGCGACACGTTGGTGGCGTTCGGTGGCGAGGGCCCCGATTTCGCCCTGATGGGGCGCGTCGGCAACGTGCTGCTGGTGAACGGGGAACCGGGATACACGCTGCGCGTGAAGCGAGGCGAGGTGGCGCGTTTCTATCTCACCAACGCAGCCAGCTCGCGGACGTACAACATCTCATTCGGTGGCGCGCCGGTGAAGGTCGTCGCGTCGGATCAGAGCCGCTTCGAGCACGAAGAGCTCGTACCGAGCGTCGTGCTTGCGCCAGCCGAGCGGTACGTGGTCGACGTTCGCTTCGCTCGTCCGGGTCGTTATCCGATCGTCAACGCCGTCCAGGCGATCAATCATTATAAGGGCGAGTTCGAGGCCGAAGTCGATACGTTAGGCTTCGTGACCGCCGACGCCACCCCTGCGAAGGCGGACTACGGACGCGCCTTCGCGACGCTTCGCGCGAACAAAGGCGTGACCAGCGAGATCGACCGCTATCGCAAGTATTTCGACAAGGCGCCGGACAAGCAGCTCACGCTCACCGTGCAAACGACGGGGCTGCCACTGGCCACAGTGCAGTTCATGACGATCGACACGGCGTACTACGCGCCGGTGGAATGGATCGACGGAATGCCGGACATGAACTGGCTGTCGACCAGCAAGGAGGTGCGCTGGATCCTTCGCGACGACGCGACCGGCAAGGAGAACATGGACATCGACTGGCACGTTGCGCGCGGATCGGTCGTGAAGCTGCGGCTCTTCAA
Source organism: Gemmatimonadaceae bacterium (assembly GCA_025451425.1). The sequence goes on along the minus strand of JANWKK010000133.1, from coordinate 1,609 downwards.
CGATCCCAAGTCGTTCCATCCGATGCAGCATCCGATACATCTGCACGGACAGCGGATGCTCGTCGTCGCCAGAGACGGCATCCCGACGCGCAACCAGGTGTGGAAGGACACCGCGTTGATACCAGTTGGTTCGACGGTAGACCTCCTCATCGATGCGTCGAACCTCGGCGACTGGATGCTGCATTGCCACATCGCCGAGCATCTCGGCGCAGGGATGATGGCCGTGATGCACGTGGATCCGTAGCGCCGTGAGCGCCCCCTTTTGACCTCTCCCGCGGGTTACGCGTCCTAGGGTGGAATAGCACCCCCAGAGGGAGAGGAGAACAATGCGAGTTGAATTTTCGAGCAGCCGCGCGATCGGCTTGGGCGTAGCCCTGCTGTTGGGAGTCGCCTCCACAGCACGCGCGCAACAGCAGGATCCGCCGCGGCGCACGACGTCGACGCGCCGCATTCCCGTCACCAAGGACCGCCCGGCGCCCCCGCCGGTCGCCACGCAGCGCGTGAATCAGGATTCGATTGCGTCTGCGGGACGCGCACGGCAGGATTCCATCGCCGCCGCGGAGCGCGCCCGCCAAGACTCCATCGCCGCCGCGGAGCGCGCCCGACAGGATCAGATGCGTCGCGATTCGATCACGGCGGCTGATCGCGCGCACCAGGATTCCATCGCCGCCGCGGATGCAGCACGCCAGGATTCCATGGCCCGAGCGCAGTCGAAGGCCCGATCGAACCAGGACCTCCAGATTGCCCGCAGTCGTAACAGCGGCTTTTACATGGGAGTCGCAGGCGGCAGCACCATGCCGATGGGCGAGCTCAAGACCAACCTTAACAACAGCTATAACACGGGTTGGAACGTCACGGTGCCCTTCGGCTGGGACTTCCGCAGCTTCCCGCTTGGGCTTCGCTTTGACATGGCGATGGACAACCTGACGGGCAAGCCGAACGCCATCGATCAGATAGGCAACCCGACCACGCCGCGCAACATCGCGATCTACTCCGGGAGCGCAGGCTTGAAGCTGAATGTGCCGCTCTTCCGGACGGCGAGTCGCTTCTACCTCATCGGCGGCGCCGGCGCGCACCGGATCACTGGATACGCCACCAGCCAGACCGGCTCGGACAGCGCCCAGACGATCCAGAACGCCAAAACCGACATCGGTTGGTACGGCGGCGCCGGCTTCAACTTCCGCTTCGGGCGGTCGGCGCTCTTCCTCGAGTCGCGCTACATCAATGTGAACGCCAAGCAACCCGCCGGCTTCGCGTACCAGAAGGCGAACTACCTTCCCATCATCCTCGGCTTTCAGTTCTAGTCGAGCGAATTAGCCACGCTTTCATCACGGCGCCGTCTCGCACTCGCGAGGCGGCGCCGTGGTGTTTTTGCCTATCGTTAGGCGCTGGCACTACCGCAACACTGCCATTGGCTCTAGCCGCGATAGCAGGAGCGGGCCGCTCCGGGGCACCATGGCAACAGTGGGATCTTCCGGCATTTCCGGGGAAAGTCGCGAAGCAGCAGAGTGCTGGGGCCGCAGAAGCCGCTGACACGCGCTGACGCCGCTGATGTGTTCCGTCTGTGCGGCGAGGTCCTCGCACCGGTGTCGATTGCTTTCTAAATGCT
>JANWKK010000132.1 GCA_025451425.1 Gemmatimonadaceae bacterium | reverse complement strand
ATAGATTCAACAGATCGCGCCCGATGGCATCCTCTGGCGTCCGGATCCGCGACTCCCTATGATCCACCTGTACCCACCGACGTCCCTATTTCGACAGGTGGCCCCATGACTGCTCAAGGCGACACCTACTCCTCCAGCGAGCGCGATGTCCTCGCCCGCCACTTCTCGAACGTGGACCAGCCCGTGTTCGCGCTGACGGATCTGCCCGACGTCGTGAAGGGAGCACTCTTCGCGCGCTATTCTCGTTCACCAAAGTCCCGGCGTACAGGTGGGTGTGCCAGGAGATGTGGCGCCTGATCGACGAACAGGCACAACACCACGCCATAGCGGCGGCGATGCTCTTCGCTGACATGAGCGCGCCGAACGAGCTCGAGCGTCTCAGCGGCGAGCGACGTAAGGGGGAGCGCCTGTCGGCGGTCGCCCAGTAGAGCCTTTGACAGCCGTGCCTCCACGCTTCTTCGGCGAAGATGACCGGCTCTACTGCGCGGCGGGTGGGCGTGTGTTTCGCGTCATCGACGCCGGTGGGCAGCGATGGTTCGTTCCGATCGCCGCCTGGAACTCGCCGTTCAAGGACCGCATCGTCGAGGCCCTGGAATTGGCGGCGCAGACGTTCGCAGAGATGCTCGACGCCGGCGTCCCCCTCGAGGAGGCACGCCAGGTGCTGCCAGGTGCCGCGATGATGAACCTCGAGACTCAAGACTTGTCAACGACTTGCCGAATGATGCACGAGCGGAAGTGTTCCAGACGCTCACCGACGCGTTCCCTGAAGAGGCACATTTTTGGGCTCATCGCGGTAGATTCTTGGGCGGCGCCCTCAAGCGCTATGAAGAAGCGAACCAGTGTCTGCAGAGAGCGTTGACGATCGACAACACTGACAACGTCTTGCATCACATCAGGCGAATGATCCTACGCGCTCAGGCCTACCACTTGATGGACGATCCTTCGTTCGACGGTGTCACGGATGCAGAGCGTGCCAGCCTGGCGAGCCTGGTCGATGAAGCCTTGGCGGCGTTCGCAACAGCGAGGGATCTGGATCGTCCGGACGAGCACCCTTACGTTTCCGCCGTCGAACTTCTAATCGTTATGTTCGCTACGTTGCTTCCTCAAGCCCGGGCAGTGTGATCGATTTCTTAGCGACAGAGATGGGGCGTCCATATAGGGAACGACTTGCGCAAGCCGAGGAACTGCTCGGGCAGGTACGAAGGATTCGTGAGGGGTCGATCGCAAGTCGCTACGTAGATGCCATCGATCCTAGGCTCGATCAACTGTACGGCGATTACGGTCGCGCGATCGAGCGCTGGACTAACCTGCTCGATCGAAGTGATGTCTACCGACCACCAATCCGACGTAGCATCGTTTATGCATACCTCGGTCGGAATGGTCGCCAGTGGTCGGAACTGACTGACCGCGATTGCGAAAAGATTCGCGGCCTCATGGAGAAGAATCTCGAAGAAGAACCCAAGGATGACCGAAATGTTCGGCTCTGGTTCTTAGCTTCGAAGCGCCTGCCGAACGTTAGCATTGACCTCGCTGTGGAACGGCTGACCTACTGGGCTGAGTCGAGTACCGTGCCAAGTCCTGACGCCAACTACTACCTATTCTGCTTGAAGACGCTCGAGGCGATCAGGCGATCCTCTGGCGGCAGCGCTAGCAGACCAACGGCTAGCGAAATGCCGCGAGAGCGCGAAGGGGTTGACGAATAGGACAGCGAGCTTTGAGTGGTTCGGTAAAGGTGCTGGCCTGAATCGGCTCGTTGGCGCGACTCAGCTTGGCGAGTTCGAAAGGGGCAGAGGTTTCTTCGCGGACACGAGCATCCTCGAACGGGCGAAGGGGCGCATCGCGGAAATTCGCGGGCCAGAAGCGCGGCATATCGAACTCAGCACGGGCCAAAAGGCATTCTTCGTTCCGGTTCGGAGCCGGGGCGCCTCCTTTGAGCGTAACCGATCTGAGAACACTCTAGTCTCCTTCTATCTAGGGTTTAGCTATGACGGTCTTCGCGCTTGGGAAGTCGAAGCGGAGACCAGCGGATGAAGGACAACGGCAGCACTTTTCCGATGCACTGATCCTGCTGGCTGAGTGACGAGAACAGGTTTCACCGTGCGTTCGGCGCCCGCCAAGCTCTATCTGGAACAGTCTTCCGCGCCGAGGAGATTGTCACGTACGATCGCTTCGTCGACGCGCATTGCTCGCTCGAAAGCAGACGGGTCTGACGTGCTCCGGCCGCGAACTGGCTCGGTATCTTTGGCTTCGCGGATTGTATCGGGCGTGGATGCGGAATCGAGCCGCTCCGATCAACACCGAAGCTCGCGCGCTCTTCGCTAGCTCCGAGCGCGATCCGACCGTCGCGGATGACCTCATTCGGCTCGCGGGTGCGGAGGAACGGTAGTCGACGCGTGTACGCGGGCATCGGAGCTGCTGCCTGTCCGCACACACAAACCGTTCATGGTGTTCGCATAAGAAATGCGTGCGACGGGCCGGGACGCGTCCCGACCCGCCGCCTGGCGACGCTATGACCCGGCCAGCAGCGGCTTGCCGCCCGATGTGATCCCGCGGAGCGTCTGTTCGAGCGCCGTAACGACCTGCGGCGGAAGCGGCGCGTAGTCCAGATCCTGCGCCGACTTCTGGCCGTCATGGATGGCCCACCACAGGAAGTCGACGAGAGCCTTGCCCTTGCCGGCGTTGGACTGATCCTTGTACAGAAGAATCCACGTGAAGGTCGCGATGGGATATGCGCCCGACGTCTTCGAGTTGACGATGCTCACCCGGTAATCGGCGGGTAGCGTCACGCCCTCCGCCGCGAGCGTTGTCGAAGCGGTGCTGGGCGTGACATACTCGCCGCTGGCGTTCTTTAACTGCGCCTTCGGCAGGTTGTTCTTGTCGGCGTAGATGAGTTCGACGTAGCCGATCGAGTTGGAGTTCTGCTTCACCTGCTGGGTGACGCCATCATTCCCCTGGCCACCGAGCCCCACCGGCCATTGCGGGTTCTTGCTCGTGCCAATCGAGGACTGCCAGTCGCTGCTCACATTGCTCAGGTAGTCGCTGAACGCGTAGCTCGTGCCGCTCCCGTCCGAACGGTGCACCACGATAATGTCGGCTTTCGGCAGGGTGACGCCGGAGTTCTGGCCGGCGATTGCCGGGTCATTCCACTTTTTGATCTTGCCGAGGTAGATCTTGGCGAGCGTATCGCCGTCGAGCTTCAGGGGCTGGGTCAGGCCATTGACGTTGTAGGTAATCACGACCGGGCCGAGTGCGGTGGGAATATGTTGGATGCCGGGCGCCTTCGAGAGCTCGCTGTCACTCATCGGCGCGTCGGTCGCGCCGAAGTCGACCGTCTCGTTCGAGATGTTCTGGATGCCGGCGCCCGATCCGATGGCCTGATAGTTGCCCTTGACGCCGGGGGCCACGTTCGACTGATAGTCCGAAAACCAGCGCGTGTAGAGCGGCGCTGCGAAGGTCGATCCGGCGCCGGTCAGATTAGCCTTGTCCGCCTTCCCGACATCTGATGCGACCGTCTCTGCGTTGCTTGTGGACGTTGTGGACCCAGCGACGGTGCTCATCGGCTCACTCACACCGGCGCTTTCGGTGATAGCCGTGGATGTGTGCGAAGCGCTGGTTCCGCTCCCGCACGCCGCGGTCACGAGTGCGGCGAACGCCATGCATGCGGCAGCGGCGGTGAGCGTCAACCGGACGCCCCTTCTCGTACGATACAAGTGTTTCTCCTGTCACTCTGATGTTCGCTAGAGACTTACCTCGAGCGCATCGTATGACCTCCCGTGCACCGGCTGGTTATCGGGGGATTAACGTTCGAGATCCTCCGTGAACTTCGATACCAACGTGGACCCGTCGTGGCCGCGCGAGCCAACGAGCTTGATGGCTCGTCGTCAATTGAGAGAGACAAGAGCTTGTGGTTACCCGTGCGCGCGCTCGATTATCCGCGTGTGTGGATCGTGATTATTCCGTCTTCGAGACGCGCATGATTGCGGCGAAGAAGTCCGTCTCTCGTAGGCGCTTCTCGATCATGAGCGTTCCGAGCGTCGATTCAACGTTTTGAACAAGCAATCAAACCACCAAGGCGGTCCTGTGCGGCTAGTGATGCGCGCTGCCCCAGCGGTTGCGGATCCAGAGATCGACCGGCCCGAACACCAACCGGTCGACGGTGAGCCCGATCGCGACGATCACAGCCATCACGGACACGACCTGCGGCATGTCGTTGAGGTCCCGGCCAACCTGGAGCAGGTGGCCAAGCCCGACCGCGCTATAGAGCAACTCCGCGGCCATCAGCGAGCGCCACGAGAACGCCCACCCGAGTTTCAGTCCCTGGACCATCGACGGCAGCATTCCCGGCAGCGTCACGTAGCGCAGTGTCTGCAGACGTCCCGCGCCGAAGACCTGTGCCGTGCGCCGCTGCAGCACCGGGATGTTGCGCACGCCGTCACGCGCGGAGATCGCGATCGCCCACACACTCCCCATGAGCACCACGAACGTGATCGCGTGCGGCGACAACCCGAACCAGAGCACGGCGAGCGGTAGCCAGGCGATGCTCGGCAGCGACTGCATCCCGACCACAACGCTTCCGACCGTCTCGTCGATCCAGCGCAGAGTGCCGCAGCCCACGCCGATCGTCATGCCGAGCACGAAGGCGAGGACGAAGCCGACCGCCAGCCGCTCGAGGCTCGCACGAGCGGAGTCGAACAGGATGCCGCTCTCGGCGTTCGCACGAAGCGACGCCCAGACATCGAGCGGCGAGGGGAACAGGTAGGGCGACCAGATGTGCGCGCTGGCGAGCACCTGCCATAGAGCGACCAGTCCGCCATAGAACACGATCTGCCGGATCAACCACCAGACATTGAGGCCGCTCAGGAACCTAGACGACATGACCCGCCCGCGTCCGTCCGTTTGCGTATTCGTCGTGCTGCAGCTGCGAGCGGATCTCGCCGGCGAAGTCGACCACGGCATGCGTATCTACCTCGCGCGGGCGCTCCAACGGCACGACGACCTCCGCCTTGATGCGGCCGGGGCCCGGTGTCATCACGATCACGCGGTCGGCGAGCAGGGCCGCTTCGCGCACATTGTGCGTTACAAACAGCACGGTCGCGCCGGTGCGTAGCCAGATCGCCTGCAGCTCCTGCTGGAGCGCGTCGCGTGTCTGCGCGTCGAGTGCGGCGAAGGGTTCGTCCATCAGCAGCATCTTCGGGGCGACGGCGAGTGCGCGGGCGAGCTGCGCTCGCTGCTTCATTCCGCCCGACAATTCGTGCACGTACGCCCGCTCGAACTTCCGCAGGTTCACCAATTCGAGGTACCGGTCGACAACTGCGAGGCGCTCCTTTCGCCCGATGCCTTTCACTTTCAGCCCGAACTCGACGTTGGCACGCACATTCAGCCACGGGTACAGCGCCGGCTCCTGAAAGACGACGACGCGATCCGCGCCGGCGCCATGTACGGGCATGCCGTCGAACACGACATCGCCCCGGTCAGCTCGATCGAGGCCGGCGATGATGTTCAGGAGCGTCGATTTGCCGCAGCCGGACGGCCCGACCACGCAGACGAACTCACCAGCGCGCACCTCGAGCGAAATCCCATCGATCGCCGTCGTGTCGTGGCGTGATGATACGAACCGTTTCGAAACATCGCGAAGGACGAGCAGGGGTTCAACCCGCGCGGACTGGATTCGGGCCGATCGATCTCGCGTGCCGATGCTGACCGTCATCTCGCCGTCACCTCCGGAAGTTGGTTCTCCTTAAGCACCTGGTTCAGTAAGTCCAGCGCGAACAGGTGCGAGAGGTCGGGCTTCGACGACCCGAGGAAGCCCAGCGCGTACGCGTGATCCGCCGCGGTGCGGATCGCGGATGCCGCCGGATCGTTCGTGACCGTGACGTTCTTCCATGCGGCAGAGATCGTGCTGTCCGCAAGCGCCTTGCCAGTCAGCTTCCTGATGCCGTCATTCACGAGGTTTCTTGCGTCGATCGGGTTCTGGTTGATCCATTCCGTTGTTTCGACGTGCGCTCGCAGGAAGTTCAGCACGACGTCCGGATGCTCATTGAGGAAGTCGGTCCGGGCGATCACCGTTGTCGTTGAGAAGACGCCGTTCGGCCAGAGCGAGTTCTCGTTCAGAAACAGCCTGCCGCCCGCTTCCTGGATCAGACGCGTCGCCCACGGCTCCGGTGCCCATGCCGCGTCGATCTCGCCCTTTCGGAAGAGCGTGAGCGTGTCTGCATTGTCCGTCGGAATCACCGTCACATCGCCGCCCTCTTCCCTGGCATCGAGTCCGTTTGCATGCAACCAGCTGCGCAGCGCGACGTCTTGCGTATTGCCGAGCTGCGGCGTCGCCACCTTCTTGGTCGCGAAGTCCGCGGCGGTGGTGATGCCAGCACCGGAGCGAACGATCAACGCGGCTCCGCCGCTCACCGACCCTGCGATGATGCGTACGTCCTGGCCCTTCGATTTCATGTACCCGTTGAGCGCCGGGCTCGGACCGATGTAGGCGATGTCAATCTGTCCGGCGAACAGCGCATTGATCTCGTCACCGCCGGCGTTGAACGTCGTCGCATCGATCTTCACGTT
>JANWKK010000131.1 GCA_025451425.1 Gemmatimonadaceae bacterium | reverse complement strand
TTTGTCCCTCGGTCATCGCTTCGACCTCCTGAGCGACCGCGTAGCCGTGGCGACCAGTGGCATCCTCCTCGTCGCGGCGTCCATCCGCCAGCGCCAGCAGGATGTGGAGCACGACCGGCGTCAGCGGCAACAGCTCTCTCGGATCAGGCGCGCGCTTCACCGTGGAGACCTCTTGAGTGAATTCTCATTGGCCGCTCACTCGGCGCGAAGCGCGACGATCGGATCGACGCGGCTGGCTCGTCGAGCTGGTAGATAACAAGCGATCAGAGCCACGATGGCGAGAATAGCGGGCACCACCGCGAACGTGAGCGGATCCACGGTGCTCACGCCGAAGAGCTGGCTGGCGAGCAGACGAGTCGCGGCAACTGCGCTCGCAAGGCCGACGATGAGCGACAGCACGATCACTTTCATTCCGTCGCGGATCACCATGCCGAGCACCTGACCGCGCCGCGCTCCGAGTGCGATACGAATGCCTACCTCCTGCGTACGGCGCGCGACGGCATAGCTCATCACTCCGTACACACCGATCGCTGCCAGCACGAGCGCCAACGTCGCGAACGACGCCATGAACCAGACCGTAAGCCGCGAACCATTGCGCGCGTCGTCGAGCACGCGATCCATGGTGCGAACGCGCCACACGGGCTGATTCCGATCGACACGCCAGATCGCTGCCCGCACGGCGTTGGCGATCGGGCCGGCGTCTCCGGTAGCGCGAACGACGGCTTCGGTGAAAATGAGTGGCCGCTGCTGGTACGACACATACGCCTGATCGAGCGGGTCTTCGGCGAGACGGAAGTGCTTCACCGTACCGACCACACCGATGATCGTGGACCACGGCGCGTCATCGCCGCCGAGGCGAATGCGCTTGCCGACCGCGGACTCGTTAGGCCAGGCTCGCCGCGCGAGCTGATCGTTCACGATCGCGACGGGGGCGCCATCGGCGCGATCGTCCGGTGTGAAGTCTCGTCCAGCAAGCCGACGGATGTGCAACGTCGCGAAGTATCCTGGACTCACGATGTTGAGCTGCGCGGTCGATGCGGCCTGTGGATCCGCGATCGGCTTGTCGGCGAGAAAGTAGGGATAGGACTCGCCATTACCGTTCAGCGGCGTCGCGCGCACCAACGCCGCGTTCTCGACGCCCGGCACGCGACGGATCTCGTCGAGTGTGCGCGTGAACATGTCGGCGATCATCGCTTCGGACGTGTATTTCGAGTTCGGTAGACGGAACTGCAGCGTCAATGTGTGCGACGGATCGAAGCCTGGCTGCACCTGCGAAATGGCGACAAGACTGCGCATCAAGAGGCCGGCGCTCACGAGCAGCACGACGCTCAGCGCAATCTGCGCCGCGACGAGAGTGCCGCGAATGTGGAAGCGGCCAGGACGAGCCGCGGCGCCGTCCGAGCGGACGGCCAGCGCGTCGCGCACGTCGGCGCGCGAGTATTGCCAGGCCGGGGCACTTCCAAAGAGGATACCAGCGCCTAACGTGACGACGATCGCAAAGAGCAGCACGGGCGCGTCGAGCGTGATGTCTCCTTGTACGGGCACGCTTGACGCGAGCTCTGCGGCCAGGGCCATGACGCCCCCTTTGGCCAGCGCGAGGCCTAGCGCCCCCCCCGCGATCGACAACAGGAGACTTTCCGTTAGCAGCTGACGCACCAATCTCGGCCGGCCTGCGCCGAGCGCCGTACGCACCGAAAGCTCGCGCCGTCGGGACGCCGCGCGCGCCAACTGCAGGTTCGCCACATTCGCGCACGCAATCAGCAATACAACCCCGACGGCGCCGAGTACGAGGAGCATCGGTGTTCGGACTGGTCCAACGATCTGGTCGCTCAGCGACGTGATGTTTGCTCCGACGCCCGAATTTGTAGAGGGATACGACGCCGCGATGCGCGCTGAGACGGCATCGAGGTCTGCCTGCGCCTTCTCGGCGGAGACATTTGCCTTGAGCCGACCGACGACCAGCACACCGGGCCGCCCGCGCTCGACGAGATCGCCCTTATTCGGATAGTACCCGATTGGCATCCAGACGTCGGGCGTCCCAAGCGGTGCCGACGTTTCCGGGCGCGCGATGCCGACGCCAGTGAAGGGAATACCATTGAGTACGAGCGTTCGGCCGACCATGTCCGCTCGCCCGCCAAAGTGCGTGCGCCAGAAGTCGTCGGTGATCACCGCGACCGGCCGCTTCGTTGCGACGTCGGTTTCCTCCGCTGTGAAGAACCGGCCCTGCTCGGGCGTTGCACCGAGAAGCGAGAGAAAATTCGACGTAACAAAGGATCCGGTTACCCGCTCGGGCTGATCACCGCCGGTGAGATTGACGCTCTGACCACGCATGACGGCGAGCGCGTCGAAGCTCCGCGACATCGTCTGCCAGTCGAGGTAGTCGAGGTAGACCACGCCGTTCTGTTTGGCCGAACCGCGCGTCCCCCAGACGAGCACCAGCCGATCGGCTTCGGGCCAGGGTAGCGGCCGGAGCAGCACGGCGTTGACGACGCTGAAGATCGCGGTCGTCGCGCCAATGCCGAGCGCGAGCGTGAGCACGGCGACGAGCGTAAAGGCCGGCCTCGCGCGCAGCGTGCGAAACGCGAAGCGAAGGTCTTGGAGGAGTGCGTCCATCGAATGCTCCTGCTCCAGGTAGAAGGGTGAAGACCAGGGCACATCGATCGAGGGTGTTGCGGAAGCGGTACGATTGAAGAGAGCTCGAATGCGTTCGATCGGAGCACTCAGCGCGATATCGATCAGCAGGTGTCGCCAGAGTCGCAGCATCCCTCGAATGCCGAGCCGATGTCGCGCCTCATTCCGCCGTTCTCGAAAGAACGCGAGCATCTCGTCTCCGAATCGCTCGCGAAAGGATCGCGAATAGAGCAGGAGCAGCACGCCGAACAGTCGCTCGCTGGCGTCACGGTATGGCTGCGTTCGGCTCATGGGATCGGTTGATGGTAACGGGTTGTTGGTGATTGGTATTTCTCGCGAGTGCGTGGCGACCGATCAGCAGCCACCAGCAACCAAGGAATCGTTACTATATCCGTTACGGATATAGTATGAGGAAGGGTACAGCGCTCGACAAGGGTCGCGCGTATGGGGGGCAACGGGAGGAAGTCGCAGGGAAGCAGTCCGGTGGGGGTGGGCCCGCCGGTTTCCTGCAACTTGCTCCCGTTTCCCATCCTACCCTGCCAGGCGTAACTTCTCGCCCTTGCATCGACCTCACCGGGAGTTCGTTATGTCCGCCGCTCTTCGCCCGTCGCTGTGCCTTGCAGCGCTCTTTGTTGCCGCCTCGAGTCTGGCCGCGCAGCAATCGCCAACGTCCGCTGCGTCGACTGTCACGCGCACCGCCGGCAACAAGCAGATGACGCCCGCGGATCTCAAGGCCTGGAAATCGATCCGCTCCACGGTTCTCTCCGACGACGGCAAGTGGTTCGCATACGTTCTCGCACCTAACGAAGGCGACGCGAGCGTGGTTGTTCGACAAACCGCGCAAGGTGCGACGGAGCAGCGGTTCGCCATCGGCGAGTTGCCCGCGCCCGCTGGCAATCCTTTCGGCGGAGGGGGCGGTCCAGCAACGCTCGCGATTTCCGGCGACTCGAAGTGGGTCGCGTTTACGATTTATCCAACTCAGCGCGACGCACGTCGGCTCCGACAGCAGCGCCGCCCGGTACAGAACAAAGTCGCTGTCGTCAATCTTGCGAGTGGCCAGAAGACGGAGTTCGACAAGATCCGTCGCTTCGCGTTCTCGGGCGACAAGCCGCAAGTGATCGCGCTCTACGGCTACTCGCCAGAGGCGCCGACGACTAACCCAACCGAGCGCGGAAATGGAGCTGGCGCGGCAGCGAGCGCGAGCCGAAGCGAGGGAGCCGATCTCCTGCTCTACACGTTGGCGACCGGCACGGTCATCAACATCGGCAACGTCGGCGATTTTGCGTTCGATGAATCCGGAAATTACTTGGCCTACGCCATCGACGCGCACGACGAGATTGGCAACGGCGTTCAGTTGCGCGATCTGCGCACCGACGTCGTTCGTCCGATCGACAGCGATCAGGCACTTTATCGTCGGCTCGCGTGGGCAGACAGCGGTCCGGCGCTCGCCGTGCTCCGCGGAAAGCCTGACACGGTGGCGAAGGACACGCTGTACAGCGTGGTTGCGTTCACCGGCATCGGCACGGCCGCGCAGAAGAAGGTCGTTTTCGATGCCGCTGGCCGCACCGATTTCCCGGCCGCGATGCGAGTAAGTGCGGATCGGGCGCCACGCATCGCCGACGACTTCAGCACCGTCTTCTTCGGAATTCACGAGGCGAAGCCCAAGGCGCCGACAGAGACGATGGCGAATCGCGATGGCGCGCAGCGCACGCCGATCGTTCAGGCGGGTGCTCCTGGCGAGGGCGGCACGCGCAACCAGCCCCGCGTCGATCCCGACGACGAGAATCCAACGCTCGTGCTCTGGCATTGGAAGGATCCCCGACTGCAATCGCAACAGCTCGTCCAGGAGCAAGCCGACCGTACGTACAGCTATCTCGTCGAGTATCGCATCGCCGACAACAAATTCGTCCGGCTATCGGACGACGCGCTGCGCCAGGTCACGCTCCTTCCACACGACCATTACGCGTATGGCATCGACAGCCGCGATTACGAACAGCGCTCGAGCTATGATGGCCGTCGTTATGCCGACATCTACGCCATCGATCTCAAAACCGGCGCTCGAACCCTCGCACTCAAGAAGGATCTCTCGTTTTTCGGTCTCTCCGCGCCCGATGGTAAGCAGCTTCTCTACTGGGGCGACGACGCGAACTACTGGACGGTCGACCTCGCCACTGGTCAGAAGCGCAACGTGACCAAGGAGGCGCCGGTCAGCTTCGCGAACACCGACGATGATCACAACAACATCGTGCCTCCCCCCCGTCCAGTGCTTGCATGGTCGAAGGACGCGAGCGCCGTGTTGCTGACCGATGGTTGGGATGTGTGGCGCGTGCCAGTCGGCACATCAGGGAAGCCGATCAATCTCACGGCCGATGGCCGGAAGAATCAAGTTCGCTATCAGCGGCTGTACGCGTTCGACGCTGGCGCGGTCGCTGGCCGCGGACGTCGCGGTGGTCGCGGTGGTGCGGCGCAGCTCGAGGAGGGCGTCGACCTAACGAAGCCGTTGTATTTCGGCACGTATGGCGAGTGGACGAAGAAGGAAGGGATTGCGCGCGTCGAGCCCAATAAGCCCGGTGCGACGTCGCTGATGTGGGACGACGCGTCGTACAACCTCACGAAAGCGCGAGACGCCGACGTCTACATCTACACTCGGCAGACCGCGCTCGACTTCCCGAACTACTACGTCGCGAACGCCGATCTGCACGGCGGCCGTCAGATCACCGACGCGAACCCACAGCAGAAGGAATTCGCGTGGTCGAGCGGCGCGAAGCTCATCAAGTATGTAAGCGACAAGGGCGACACGCTCCAGGGCGCGCTCTACCTGCCAGCCAACTACGAGCCAGGCAAGAAGTATCCGCTCCTCGTCACGATCTACGAGAAGCGTTCACAGTTGCTCAACGGGTACGTGACGCCGAGCGAGACGAGTACGCCGAACCGCAGCATCTACACCAGCCGTGGGTATGCGGTGCTCGATCCCGACATCGTCTATCGCGTCAATGATCCCGGAATGTCGGCGGTGTGGTGCGTGTTGCCAGCCGTTCGCGCGGCGATCGCGACCGGAATGATCGATTCGAGTCACGTCGGCCTCTGGGGTCACTCGTGGGGTGGATATCAGACCGCGTTTCTCGTGACGCGGACGAACATGTTCCACGCGGCGGTTGCTGGTGCGCCGCTCACGGACATGGTGAGCATGTACAGCTCGATCTATTGGAATACGGGTGGCACGAATCAGGGCATCTTCGAGTCGAGCCAGGGGCGGTTCAAAGGCAACTTCATTCAGAACTACGACGCCTACATTCGCAACTCGCCCGCGTTCCACGCCGACAAGGTGACGACGCCGCTCATCATCCTGCATAACGACAAGGACGGTGCGGTGGATTTCAATCAGGGCATCACCTACTTCAACACGCTGCGGCAGCTCGGCAAGGACGTGATTCTACTGGAGTATATCGGCGAGAACCATGGCCTCCAGCGGCCCATCAATCAGAAGGACTACGCCGTTCGCATGCGCGAGTGGTTCGATTACCAACTGAAGGGCGCGACGCCGGCAGACTGGATCGTAAACGGCGTTCCGCGTCTCAAGATGGAAGAGCATCTCAAGGAGCGGCGTCAGCCGGAGCAGAGCGTAAAGGCGGATGTGGTGCCATAGTGTGGAGAGTAGAGGGTGGAGAGTAGAGAGTTGAACGCGAAGGCCCAGCGAGTCTTGCTCGCTGGGCCTCTCGACTCTCGACTCTCGACTCTC
>JANWKK010000130.1 GCA_025451425.1 Gemmatimonadaceae bacterium | reverse complement strand
CTAACGCCTTCCGCACGCGACATTGCGAAGGAGCGCGCAGCCGGATCGCCCGTCATCGGTTTGTCGAGCAGGGGCTCGCATTCATCAAACGTTGCGGGCAGCACATCGTAGAAGGCGCGGTACGCGGGGTAGCCCCGGCGTACGGCAGCGCGCGCGTCCTCCGTTCGCCCGGCGAAGTAGCGGAGCAGGGCATTCGCGGTTGGCGCCGGCGAGTCGGGATCGACGGCGACGTCGCCACGAGCCTTCGCGGCGTTCGCAAAGGCATCGCGATACGTCATGAGCGTGAGGGGCGCGGCAAAAGCCTCGACGATCGCACCGGCAGCGCGCAGATCGCCTAACGCGCGATCCCACATCGCGACCGCCTCGGTTGTCATTTGAGCTCGAGGCACATGTGCCTCGACGAGACCGAGCCGCACACCATTGAGTGACTCGTCGCGGAGTGCGAGCAGAGGCGCCGCATTGAACGCGCTGGTGAGTGCGAGTGGGTCGGACGCATCGGGACCGGCAATCGCCGACAGCAGGAGCGCCGCATCGGCGACGAAGCGTGCCAGTGGACCGTGCGTGTCGAGGTACGGCCAGGTGGGAATCACACCCGTGCGCGGCACCAGGCCAAACGTCGGCTTCATCCCGACCACGCCGGTGAACTGCGCGGGAATCCGATTCGATCCGCCGTCGTCGGTGCCTAACGCGGCGAAGGCCATGCCGTCCGCAACGGCGACGGCAGACCCCGCGCTGGAGCCGCCGGGAGTGAGCGTGCCGGTTGGGTCGTGCGGGTTGAGCACTTGTCCGGTGTGGCTGCTGGTCCCGTTGCCATGGTAAGCAAAATCGTCCGCCGCCGACTTCCCCAGTACTACAGCGCCGGCCGCGCGCATGCGTGTCACTTCGATGGAGTCGCGCCTAACGACCTCGGGGAAAAGACGCGCCCACTCAGCGTTCGAGCCGGTGGTCGGGAGCCCGTTCATATCGTAGATCGCCTTCGCGAAGACCGGCACGCCATCGAGCGGTCCACGCAGTTGACCGGCGCGCAGTCGGGCATCGGAGGCGCGTGCGTCGCTAATTGCCGTCTCCGAGAGCACGTCGATTGCGCGCCAGCGCATTCCCTCGGTATGGCATCGATCGAGGGCGCGCGCCGTGACTTCTGCTGCGGTCCAGTCTCCGCGACGCCGGCCCGCCTGATAGTCCGCGATGGTGCCGTCCAAGGGATCCGTGGCGGCGAAGCGCAGGCGGGGCAACGGCAGCGCTGCGATCGCAGCCAGCTGAATGATCACT
Organism: Gemmatimonadaceae bacterium; assembly: GCA_025451425.1. The sequence goes on along the minus strand of JANWKK010000130.1, from coordinate 4,124 downwards.
TCGCGGCGTGTAGGCGACATGAGGATCGACGAGGGGAGTGGATCTGGCGGAGAAGGTGAATAGTCGGAATAGGGGCGAGGGGCTAGGGGCTAGTGGACCGTAAGCGAGGTATTCATCGAAGGAGCTCCTTCACACTCATCAATTTTTGTCATTGTGGCCGGACTGGCGTGCCGAGGTAGCCACGCTGACAAGGGCTATGCGAATGCTTCGGAGAAAGCCGAATGCTTCTGATCCTCTCCAGAGGACGACGCCCGCCGCCTGGACTCTGGATCCTGCTCCTGTTATGCGGATTTCAAAATGTCCACTGTAGGGCTGCTTTCTGAGAGCCAAGTCCCCATGCCCTAGCCCCTAGCCAGTGACACGTAGCCGCTGTAGCGTGGCGCGATGGATCGTCGCCAGTTTCTGCGGGTCTCGGGCGTGACCGCGGTCGCGATTGGCAGCACCCGGTGCAGCGCCGGCGCCGAGTATGGTACGCGCTCCCTGGCGCAGCCAGAGCTGCTCATCACGTTAGGCGCCGGACCCGTGCGCGCGATCGGAGCACGATACCGTTCGCTCATGCCGGGCGAGCAGAATACGGATGCACTGCGCGCGGCGATACTCGCCTCTCGCCCGATGCGCACACGATTGCTCCCCGCCGCGAGTCCGCCGATTGCCGCGCTTGTCCATGAGGATTTCGAACAGGGCCGCACCGTTATCCTCAATGGGTGGATCCTGGCGGTCACCGAAGCGCGCCAGTGCGCGCTGTTTTCTTTGCTCACCGCCTAACGCTGCTTCCGTGCACACCGACGCCCGCGCTCTGGAGAACGGAGCCCTGATCGAAGGGGATCTGTGCATCGTCGGCGCAGGCGCCGCTGGGATCAGCATGGCGCTGGAGTGGATCGGCGCCGGGCGTCGAGTGATTCTTCTCGAGGGCGGCGGCTTCGATTACGAAGCCCAGATGCAGGAACTGTATCGGGGCGAGAGCGTGGGCTTGCCGTACTACCCACTCCAGGCGGCGCGATTGCACTACTTCGGCGGTACGACGGGTCACTGGGCGGGTTTCTGCTCGCTCCTCGACCCGCTCGACTTCGAGGTTCGCGACTGGGTGCCGCACAGCGGATGGCCGATCACTCGCACGCAGCTCGAGCCGTACTATCGCCGTGGGCAGACGATCCTTCAGCTCGGGCCTAACGAGTGGAGCGCGTGGGAATGGCAACGGCGCGATCCAACCCTCGTTCCGTTTCCGCTCGATGCCAGCGTCGCGTTCACAAAAATGTGGCAATTCAGTCCGCCGGCTCGTTTCGGAGCGCTGTATCGAGACCCCATTCTTCGTGCGCGTGACGTGCACCTCTATACCCACGCGAACGTCGTCGAGATCGAGACGAACGAAAGCGGAACGGCTGTAAGTGGACTGCGCGTGCGCTCTCTGGGGGGCGAGGGACGGGAGCATCGCGTGCGCGCCACTCGCTACGTCCTCGCCTGCTCGACGATTCAGAACGCGCGGCTCCTACTCGCGTCGAACCGGACTGCGCACGGCGGCGTTGGCAACGGCAACGACCTCGTGGGCCGCTTCTTCATGGAGCACCTCGAGATGCCAAGTGGTGTGCTGGCGACGTTAGGCAGGACGCCGCCGAGCACGCGCATGTACGAGTGGGCGTTCGGTCGCACGAAGGCGCGGGGTGAGCTCGCGATCTCGGCCGACATGCAGCGCACGCATCGGCTGCTCAATGCGACCGTCTCACTGACGCCAGCGTCGTTGACCGACGAGGCGAAGAGCACCTTCCAGTGGATGACGCCAGACGTGCTTGATCAAATGCGCACGGGCCGCGATGCCTCCGCCGGTGCTCCGGCGGCCCCTGCAGACTCGGTGCCGCGCACGTTTCAACTGCTGACGCGTCAGGAACAGGCGCCGAACCCGGCGTCCCGTGTTACGTTGAGCAATGAGCGTGACGCGTTAGGCATGCCACGTATTCGGTTGGATTGGCGTCTAACGGAGCTGGATCGACGTTCGTTCCGTGCTTTCTACGAGGTGCTCGGCCGGGAGATCGGCCGTGCCGGCGTCGGACGACTGCAGATGCGCGAGTGGGTACTCCAGGAGCCGACCGCGTCCTGGCCAGCGTCGCTTGGCGGAGGCTGGCACCACATGGGTACGACGCGAATGAGCCGCGACCCGAAACAGGGCGTGGTGGACGTCAATTGCCGCGTCCATGGCGTTGCGAACCTGTACGTGGCCGGCGCGGCGGTGTATCCAACTGCGGGCTGTGTCAACCCGACGCTGACGCTCGTCGCGATGTCGCTCCGCCTGTCGGATCACCTCAAACGCGACGAGTCGTAGCCCGCTCTGTGCTGGCAGCATCTGGACAAACAATTGGACTGGAGTAAGTCTCGACACGTAGGGATTCGTTGGGCGGTCGACGTTGGCGTGCCCTGCACGGTGACCAGCGCGTCTGACTCAACGTGGAACACAAGTTGGCGTATCTCACGTCGAAGGCGACCGAGTCGCGCAGCGACTACACGCCGGCTTTGTCGAGTGATGGGTCGTCGCCCGAGGAGACGCGCGTCGTCGCGAGCGATCCCAGTCGGCGCGATCTCGTTATCATCGCGCTGCTCGCGATCGCCGTGCGAATCGCACTGGTGTTGGGCACGTCGATCTACACGGGCTGGTCGCTCGCGGACATCGCCAACCTGCACGACGGACCGTCCTACCTCCGCGTCGCGGGAGGCATGCTCGATCCGACGGCCATGGTGGCGCATCTCGATCGGAGGGTTTTCATCGGCTATCCGGCCCTGATCGCTCTGGCTGGCCTGGCGCGCGTTCCGCTGCCGATCGCCGCACTCGCAATCAGCTGGCTCGCGAGCGCCGTCGTCGCGGTGACCGCCGCGCAGGTATTCGCCGACCGACGAATTGGATGGGCCCTCGTGTTCTTCCCGCCGAGCTTCCTCGTTTTCTCATCGCTGGCGATGAGCGAGGCGAGCATGCTCGCGCTGATCGGCGTCGGTCTGTATTTCGTCATGCGTCGCGAGTGGTACGCGGCTGGCGCGCTCGCCTTCGGCTGCGCGGGATTGATTCGGCCGGTGGCATGCTTCGCGGTGTTCGGCGTACTCGCTGTCATCGGGCATCGCTGGCTTCTCGAGCGTCGCGAAGTTCGGCGAATTCAGAAGATCCAGCCGCACTTCGAGACCACGATGGGGCGCGAGCAGCTGCGCGCGGCGCTTCTCGTCAGCCTGATCTCCGGTGCCATGGTCGCGGCAGGCTTCGTCGCGTTGCGTTTCTGGAGGGGGGACGCACTCGAGGGTGTGAAGATCTACGCGTCGAGTCAGGATACCTTCGCCGGTCGAGTGGTGTCGTGGCCTTTCGGCTCGTTGATTATGACTCCGCTCAACACGCCGGTGCCGCTGTGGAAAGTGGGATATGTGTGGTCGTACGTGTTGTTCGTCGTCGCCGGTTGTATTCTGGCGGGGAGACGGGTGTGGTTGTCGCGTCAGTCCGAGACGTTCGACCTATCCCTGCTCGCGACCGTCTGGCTTTTCGGCAACACGATATTCGTTCTGTGCACGGGCAGCGTTTGGGGATTCCACTATTTCGATAGGCACATTCTCGCGGCAGTTCCCGCGCTCCTGTGGGCTTACAGCGATATTTATCCCAAGCGCTGGCCATTATTCCTCGGGCTAGGCGCACTGTTCACGGTGCAAGGGTTTTTCGCCCTACTCGCAACGGCGACATAGACCGCGCCGCGAGGTTTCGAATGTTTTGAGCCTCCCTTGCATCTGACTTGCAAGGTGAGGACAGTGCCCCCCTTGTCGGAGCGGTCACTCTGCCGTCGCCGCGTGCGGACGCACTGCTCATCGCAGCAGTCGCGGACCGAATTCGAGCCGTGGTCTGTCGTGATCCGCATCACACGCTCGATGCGGCTGCGATTCAATTATGCGTCCCTGCTCCCGACTTGCGCGCGCTCATTGACGACAACGGCGCCTCATCGGATCTCGCCTTCACGCTGGACGTGGTCGCAGCACTCGTCCACGAGCACGGGATCGATCCCAGGTGGTTGCTGACGGGCCAATACGATGGAGCGATGCATCGGCAAGCGCTGCTACTCGGCGAAGATCGCACAAAAGCTGGGCGTCAGAGCGTTCGCGACTTCGTG
>JANWKK010000129.1 GCA_025451425.1 Gemmatimonadaceae bacterium | reverse complement strand
TCGAGGCGGAATGCCGCCGCGTTGGTGTGCGCATTCGGGACTTGCTGCCTCCGCTCGACGCCCAGGAACTCCGTGGACCGGGCGGGGTGCGCGGAATTGGGTTCGACCTCTCCATGGCCATGGATTGCCTTCGCATCCTGCCGAACAACGCCGGCACGAATGCATTCCTGAGCATCATGAATCTTCATGAGCTGATTCACATCGCTGGCTACCGTACGTCCCCTCGCCAGGACGAAGAGCTCCGGCCGATCGCCGACTCTCGCGCCGACTACGACGACCGCCCCCCAGTTCCGTCGATGCGGGAGATCGAGAACCATGAGGAGTATTTGATCGCATTCGTCACGTCGCTCGCCGGGGATGCGGCAACGCGCGATCGGGCATTGCAGCGCCGCGGCATCTACAAGGAGTCCGCAAAGATCTTCAACGCCTACCTCGATCACGTCGGCGACGGCGTCGAAGGCATCGAGGCGCTGCGACGTGTCGCGTTCCTCCTCTGGTGCTCGGCGACCCAGCCCGCATGCCTAACCGGCATCGACGAGCTCAGTGAATCGCAGGAGAAAGAAGCTGTTAGTTGCCTCGAGGACGCGTGCGCCGAAGAGCCGCTCGATCCGCAGTTACGCTGGATGCTCGGCTACTGTCACGGCGCCTATCCTGACGTCTTCGGACGCTTCACCCAGGCGCGCACGCTGCAACGCGTGCTCGCGCGAACATTCCCAGAGTCATGGCGGGGCGCCGAGCCCGAGGCGCGACACTTCGAGCGTCGCGGACTCATGGGACGCTTCTGGAGTCAGATCGTCTCGGCAGACTGAGACGAGCGGCGCTCGTTCTCGACGAGCTCGCGCAGATAGACCTCCGGCCAAATGAAAAACGGATTGCGCCGAATCTGTCCCCTTAGAATCACATAGGGATGCGTCGACATGATGTCAATGAGCGTGTCGCTTGTCACCTTCGACAGATCGTACACGCACATGAACGTGCAGTCGAACGTCGGCACGAGGAGATTCATCCGCGCCTCGTACTCCATCAGGCGTTCGGTGCCCGGCAGCTGACGATACACCCAATCCATCCAGCCGGCTGTGCGCACACGGTGTCCACGTGCGGCTGCGTTGCGGACTGTGTCGGTCACGAAGTTGACCATGCGCTCCATATCGAAGGAGCCACCCGCGAGATACGTCTCCTCCGAGCTCGCGACCTGCACTCGGCCGTCGTCGATGGGGATGCCGCCAGCCTCGAGACGCTCGCAGTGGTCGGCGAGCCGCCCGGCGTCGAGGACGTTTAGTACTTGTTCACCAGCATCCACGCCTTCCTTGAAATACGGCAGGAGCGTTTCGTACTCCTCCTCGCGCGAGTCGAAGAAGGCGCAGATATGGCCTGGTTGATCGACGTCCTCACCGCAGAGATGGATCGAACGAGGCATTGTGCTCCTGGAGGGCTTTCATTGTCTAACGAACTTGAACGGGCCACCGTTGGCACGAAAGAAACCTGTGAGCGTATCACCCTGCAACGTGCCGTCGAAGACTTCGACTGTATCGGCGCCCGACCAGTTGTCGAGGAGGGCCAGCTCGATCGTTCCGTTGCGCGCGGTGCCGAGCAGACCGCATACCAGGCAACCATGGTAGTCGAGCCGCGGACGCGGGTGGTAGCGACCACTCAGTGCGTCCGACTGCCCACTGCGTGCCGCTGGCGACTCGATGTACAAGTCGAAGCTCAGGTAACGGGATGCAAGCGACGGGATCGTCGACTGGTCCAGCGCAAAGTGACCCTCGACTGGTTGCGTCTGTGGCGCCGTAACCTCCAAGCTGTCGAAGCGCAAACGGACGAGGGATCCGAAGACGCCGAGTCCGCCGGTGACGCGGTTGATCAACCCCTCACCCGTAAGCAGGTTGTTGAACGTGCGAAACCAGTCGTAGAAGTTGGAGTCGACGGCAGAAACGGTCACCGCCTGTGTGAAGCCCGGGAAAAACACGTGCGGCAGATCGTTCGGCAACGTGTTTCGCAGTAGAGCAGGAAGTTGCACATGCGTGCTCTCGGTGAAGAACGACATCGGACCGTACGGCGTCTCGACCCTCACGAAGTAGCTGCGCGCTGTCGGAGACGCGGGCCAATCGAGTGTGAGGCCTTCAACCGCACGATTGAGCGTGCCTAACGCGGGAGTCATCGCGGCCGTGCCATCGGGCACGGAGGTCTCGGCCGTCAGCTGCTCGCCCTTCAGCGTCAGAACCGTGAGACGATACGTCGCGTTTCGTTCCAGTGAGCTGCCTGGGAGGGCGAACCGGTAGACCCCCTCTCCTTGCCCGGGCTGGCCGTGGTTATCCTCCTGGGCGACGATCGTGCCCCCATCGGGCAGCGTGAGCGTCATCAACGCGCCTGACTCCGCGATCCCCGCGTCGCTGCCCATGGGGTCCTCGAGATCGAAGGTCGTGAAGTCGAGCTGCACGCGACCCGAGTTGGTGCGCTCGAGTAGTACGACCTGTGTAGCGGCGCTCGCGCTCAGGACGCCGTGCATTGCGAGTTGCGGCTCCGTGCGCGGGATCGCGGTCTTGTCGTATTCGCATGCGCTGACCAGCAACGCCAACGCGATCAGTAAGTACTTAGAACGCAAGACGCACTCCCACGCTCGGCAGGATTGGGAATTGCGAGAGGGCGCGCCGCGTCGGCGCATCGGTTGCGTAATCGTAGATGTAGACGAAGACGTTGCGTGCGTTGTAAGCGTTCACGACGCTCAGATAGGGCGAAACCGTCATTCCACGTACACTCATCTCGCGCGACACATCGAGGTCGAGCCGCTGCGTCGGCGGAAAACGCGCCGAGTTGCGCGTGGCGCCTAACGGGTCGAGGAAAATCTGCGGATTGCCCGTGTCCCACGTATCGGTCGACGGATTGTAGACGCGGCGCGCGATCTGGCCGATCACTGGGGTGTACGGTGTGCCGGTCGCATAGCCGAAGCGCGCGCCGACTCGGTAGCGCCTCAGGCGCCACATCGCGACGAGATTGACGTCGTGCCGTCGATCGTTGCCGGGCGCCCATACAACGCCGTCGCGTTCATGCGAGGCCACGCCGTACGAATACGAGAGCCACCCAGTGGGACCGTTCGCGGGCTGCCAGCGTGCGAAGAGGTCGACGCCGTAGGCGAGTCCCGTCGCCGGGACAAACTCGTCGCCGCGCCGAGACGGATCGTCGGATGGATTCGCGTCGAGCACGCGGTCGTACTTCTTTACGTAGCCTTCGATCTTGATCGACGTCGTCTCGAGCCGTCGCTCGATGCCGGCAACCCAATGCCACGCCGTCTCGACGGGAATGTATTGATCGCTCGCGAGCCAGATGTCGAAGAATCGGAAGGGACCGTCGCCCGCAAGAGAGTGCATCGTCTGCGTCACGCGGCCGGCGGCGGCACTGAGCGCAATCGTCGGCGTCACGAAGTACTTGATTGACAGACGCGGCGAGAGCCCGTCCCAATCTCTGCCTCCGCTGAGGATCTCACCGCGCAATCCGCCCTCGATCATCCAGCGCGACGACACGCGCCATACGTCGTCGAGCCAGGCGGCGTACGACATCGGATCCTGGACGATATCGAACGCCGTCGTGCCCGTCTGCGCCGACGACGATGCATATCGAACGTGCGTCGACGCGACCTCGTAGCCCAGTGACCAATCGTTCGCGACGCTCCGTGCACCTAACGATCCGCTTACGCGGACGTCGTGCACGTCGCTCCGTTGCGCCTGCGCGTTGTTGGCGATGTTGAGACCTGTCGAAAAGCCCGACGTCGACACGCGCTGCTCGAAGGTCACGCTGGGAGTGATCGCCTTGCTGAGCGTCGCGCCGACGACGCGATTGCCCCAGTCGTACCTGAACGCTCCTTCGCCCGCGCTCGAGACGGTCGTGTCCTTGACGAAGCTCGCGAGGTTGAGATCGAGGAGATCTCTGCCTGCGTATCCCGTCACGGCAAGTCGCCAATCGTTGGGTAACAGGTACGACGCGTGTGCCTGCAGATCGAGAAAGTGATAGGGAAAATTGTCATGGCTGAACGCCGACGCGATGGCGTCGGCGTAGGTGCGCCGAGCGGCGACGCTCCAGCTTCCACGTCCGTTGCCTAACGCTCCAGCGAGCTGGCCCGTTGTCGCGAGCACGGAGGCGTCGGTTGTTCCGTGCAGTCCCGGTCTCGTCTCGTCCGCCGATCGGACCTCGAGCACGCTCGAGAGTCGGCCGTCATAGCGCGCGGGGAACGCACCCGTCATGAGCTCTATCCCGCCAACCGAGGCGTCCATGAAAGTCGAGAACAGCCCGCCCATATGAAACGGGTTGTATATCGGGATGCCGTCGAGCAGCACGAGATTCTGATCGGCGCTCCCGCCGCGGACGTTGAGTCCCGTGTTGTAGTCGTTGCGCGCGCTGACGCCGGCGAGGAGTTGCACGACGCGCGCGACGTCCGGCTCTCCGATCGCAGGTACGCCGGCCATCATCTGCGCCGACATCGCGACCGTGCCGACGTTGGGACGCGCGGTGAAGGACTCGACTTCGGTGCGGGCGACGTCCGTGCGGACGGGCGAGAGCTGTTGCGCCTCGATCTCGAGTACGACGTCGACGCGTACTGTATCGTTAGGTATGACCGCGATCGAGCGGTCGAGCGTGCGGTAGCCGAGCCGGTGGAAGCGCACCGTCGCGCGGCCCGCGGGGACGTTGGCGAGTGCGTATCGGCCGTCGGGATCAGTCGTGACTCCCAGCGTGCTGCCGACGATGCCGATGGTCGCTCCGGCGATCGGTATCGAGCTCTGCGACGCGGCGATACTGTCGGGCCGGCCAGTCACTCGGCCGGTGATGACGCCGGTGCCCGCCGCTTGCGCCGCAAGCACCGTGGGAAGGAGAAGTACTAGCAGGCTTTTGCCAAGAATCACGAATTGACGACGGTGAAAGGTGGCCCAATCTGAACGCGCAACAGCGGCCTGTCTACTGCCACGTTGTCATCCTGAGCGCAGCGAAGGATCTACGCGCTTCGCGCGCAGATCATGGGTCTTATATGGAGTCGCTCGCACTTCGTGCTCGCTCCCGCTCCTCTCGCCAAGAGGCGTGGGAGCGCGCGCGACCAGCGCGCGCGACTCATATAGACTTCTGCGAGCGCAGCGAGCAGATCCTTCGTCGCTTGCGCTCCTCAGGATGACATTTAAGTCGACGCCTAACGCGAACCGTGTCGAATGAAGTTCGGCGTTCTCCCCACGCTCGTCTTTCTCGC
>JANWKK010000128.1 GCA_025451425.1 Gemmatimonadaceae bacterium | reverse complement strand
GGTGTCACCGTGGCGGCCTTGGCCTGCGCGGCCGGCTTTCTGTCTCACGACCGCGGGGCATTTAGCATCTTGATATCGCTCGACATCGCCGTCGTGCTCGTGATTGTCTGGACCTTTTCACTCGTGACGGGCCGCGGATTGTGGCGTGCGTCGGCCTCGTCGACGTCGGAGTATCTCGCGCTCGCGCGGCGCTTCGCGCTTCGGCGACTGCACACGGTGCATCTCACGATCGCCCTGCTGGTTGCACAGGTGGCGGTGGTACTTCTGTTCTTTCCGCAGGTGCCGTTCCGGCCAGGTTTGCCTTTCAGTGTGTTGCCGATCGTGGGCGGCGTTGCCTGGTTCGCGTGGGCCGTCGTCACGCGTCGTCGGGTACTCCACGAGCTCCGCGGTATCGATGAAATCTCGACAGACGACAGGTCGATGAAATGAAATCAAGGGCAGCTGGACAATCTCGGAAGCACACACTCATCGGAGATTGATCCAGTGCTCAACTTTCTCGGTACCTGTTGTTCGTTCCTCGCCCTGCTGTTGACCCTGCGCGGCCCCGAGCTGGCATTCACGCATGTCACGCTGATCGACGGAACCGGAGCGCCGCCCCGCGCAGACATGACCGTGGTCGTTCGCGACTCGACGATCATTCTCGTTAGACCGAGTCGCGGCTACACACCGCCGGCGAGGGCGCGCGTGATCGACGGGCGCGGCAAGTACCTGCTCCCGGGATTCATCGATACGCACGCGCACGTCAACGTCGGCCCCGAGCATCTGGACTCGGCGAAGAACCAGCTTCGCGGGGACTACGATCCGGCGGTCCCGCGCATCTCGTTAGGTTCTTTGCTTCAGTTCGGCGTGACGACGATTCGTGACCCGGGCGGCGCGACGGAACACGCCGTCGCGACGCGCGACTCGGTCGCAAGAGGACTCCTGAACGGGCCGCGCATGCTCGTCGCCGGCAGCGTGATCGATCAGACGGACGCACCGGGCTTGGTGGCGATGGTGCATTCGCCCGACGAGGTGCGCGCCGAGGTGCGGCGACAGGTGGCTGCTGGCGTCGACTACATCAAGCTGTACGCGACGCTGACGCCGCCGATGGTCGAGGCCGGAATTCAGGAGGCACACGCCGCCGGGAAGAAGGCGATCGGACATCTCTTTCTCACGAGCTGGACCGACGCCGCGCGTGCGGGCATCGATGGACTGGTGCACGTGACGCCGTCCAGTCCTGCACTCCTGCCGCCCGCGTCTCGCGCTGCGTTTCGCAACGGGATTCACAACACGCGGTTCATGTTCCAGTGGTTCGAATATGTGAATCTTGCCTCACCTGAGATCGACACGATGATCACCGAGATGGTGCGTCATCATGTCGAGCACGACGGCACGCTCGCGACGTTCGAGGCGATGGCCTGGGGCGACAGCCCGCGAATGACCAACAGCCCGGATCTGGCCTACGCCGCGCCGTCGCTCGTTCACAACTGGCAGACGTTCACGCTCACCCAGGGATGGACGAAGGCCGATTACGACAGCGCTCGCACCGCGTGGCCGAAGGTGCTGCAGTTCGAGAAGTTGCTATACGACCGCGGCGTGCGCATTACCGTCGGAACGGACGCCAACAATCCCTGGACTGCGCCGGGCGCGAGCTACCACCGCGAGCTCGAGCTCCTTGTCGCCGCTGGCATTCCGCCGCTCGACGTCCTACGGCTCGCGACCAAGAGCGGCGCAGACGCGTTAGGCCTGGGTAACGTGGGAACCGTTCAGGTGGGCAAGCGGGCGGATCTTGTGCTGCTCTCGGCCGATCCGATCGCCGACATTCGGCACACGCGCGATATCGCGCTGGTCGTCGCGAATGGGAGAATCATCCGGTCGCCGGGTCGGAACATGTTGTCATCGTCCTGACAGGTTCGATGACTACATACAAGGAACTGCGGCGCTCCTCACGAGGCCCCAGTTTTCGCCCTTCCCTTCTTGCGAGAGATTATGATTCGCTCATCTCTGTCGATTCTCGTTGCCGGCGCGCTCGCGGCGCTCATCGCACCTCGTCTCGCGGCGCAGGGCACCCATTATCACGTCGTCGATCACGTCAATCTCGGAAAGGCGCGGGCCGACTACATCATCATCGATGTGGCTGGCCGGCGTCTCTACGGACTCGGAGACAATGTCATCAACGTCGATGACGACAAAGTCGTCGGTCACGTGACGGGAGGTGGCGGTGGCTACGCGATTGCCGGAGACCTGAACCGGGGCCTGGTGCGCAATGGCGTCGTCTTCAACCTGAAGACGCTCGCCGTCGAGGGCCAAGTCGATGCGAAGGGCGACGGCATCCGCTACGACCCCGTGACGCACCGTGCCTTCACCTGGGAGGGCAAGGACGCGTGGGTCGTCGACATGAAGACCGGCAAGCTGATCACGAAGTCGACGATCGGCGATGGGCTCGAGTCAGGAGTCGCCGACGGCCGAGGTAAGCTTTTTCTCAACGTCGAAGACTCCGGTTTCGTCACACGTGTCGACGCACGGACGTTGAAGACGGAAGCGACGTATCGCATTGCGAGTTGCGGCCGAGCGCAAGGACTCTCGATGGACCTCGGCACGCGCCGACTGTTCATGGCGTGCGACACCGAGATGGTGGTCGTGAACGCCGACAATGGCAGCGTCCCCGCACGCATTCGCGTTCCGAGCCGCGCCGACCAGAACTGCTACGATGCGTCCACCAAGCTCGTTTTCAATCCCAATCGTGCGGACAGCACGATGACGGTGATTCACGAAGACGGGCCAGACCGGTATTCCGTTGCCGAGAAGGTTCCGACCGGCGGCGGAGCACGCACCTGCGCGGTAGACGACAAGACGCACAAGGTGTTCGTGTTCTATTACGAAGGCACGACGCGCGAGAACGCTCAGCTCGTGATGGCCGTTCTGGCGCCTTGATTCAATAGGGCACCGGTGGGGAGCTCGGGCGTGGTGTCGTGGGCGGCAGAATTGCCGCCCCGACCTCCGCGGGCCGCTAGAAGGTCAAGATTCAACGGTTCGCTCGATTCCGGCGTCTAAGAAACACTGAGCGCTCGATCGCGAGGGCTGGATCGCGTGGCGCTCCACGGGCAGCTGAATCGAACTGAACAGCGCCTCATCGCGCGCTCGTTCCGAACTTCCGTCTCTTCTTGATCATTCTGAAACGCTGCCAGATCGTGTTGCTCGGTCTCGTGTTGCTTTGGGCCGGCCGAGCGACCGCAAATGCTCAGTCGCCCACCAGGTCGTCTGGAAAAGGCGAGATTCGTGGCCGACTGGTCGAGTCCGGAAACAACGCGGCGATCGGCGCAGGGTCCGTCACCGCGCGCCGCGTCAACGACACCGCATTCGTGCGTGGCGCGCTGCCTAACGCCGACGGTTCCTTCCACATCGAAGGCCTCGCTCCCGGTCGCTACACGCTGCGCGTGCGCGCTCTTGGCTATGCCCCGCTCACTCGGAACGACGTTGTTGTAACAGTCGAACGTCCGATCACGGACCTCGGTGACATTGCGCTCTCCCGTGTCGCGGCCCAGATCGCGGGGCAGGAAGTGCGAGCGGAGCGCGATGAAGTCGTCCTCGCGCCCGATCGAAACAGCTACTCGACGAAGAACATGACGACGGCGAGCGGCGGCACGGCGATCGACGTGCTCCGCAATGTTCCCTCCGTCGAGGTGGACGGTTCCAACAACGTCAGCCTTCGTGGGAATCAGAGCGTCATCGTACAGATCAATGGACGCTCATCGCCGCTGCATGGTGATCAACTCGCGAACTTTCTCGCTCAGTTGCCCGCGAGCACGATCGCGCGCGTCGAGGTGTCGACGAATCCGTCGGCGAAGAACGACCCCGAAGGAACGGCCGGCATCATCAATATTGTTCTGAACCAGGAGGCCGATCTCGGTCTCAGTGGCGGCGTGACGGCCGCGACAGGTACTACGGGCCTCGCGAACGTCAATGGGAACATCGGCCGCCAAATCGGGAAAACGACTGCTTTTCTCTCGTACGGCTTCTTCCGAGACAGCCGGCCGATGGGCGGCTTCACGAACCAGACGAATCTCGGCGCCACATCGCCGGCCTTCGTGACGTCGCACATCGACGGCTCGAACGAGCCGCTCTGGCAGAACGCAACGTTCCGTTCCGAGTACCGCTTCACCGATCACAATGCGCTGTCCGGCGACGCGATGGTGTCGGGCGGGCGCTCGACGCGGAACAGCGCGTCGTACTACAGCGATCTCGATCCAGCGCGCGACACGATCGGTTTGTTCGATCAGTTCAGCACGCAGTACTGGCGGAGCATTTTCCAGGACTACTCAGTTGCCTTCCGCCGTACAGGCGACGCAAAGGCGACGACGTACTCAACCGAGCTCCGCCTAACGCAAGGACACTCGACGAGCGACGGACTGCTCTTCGGGAACGTCTATCAGGGCGACCCGTCCACCGGAGCGTACGCCATTCCCAAAGAGCAGGACATCACTATCAGCGGCAATCCGTCCTGGAGCCTGCAGTCGGATTACACACATCCCTTGACCGCCAGCACGAAGCTCGAGGCAGGGATCAAAGGGACAATTCGACACACCGCGAGCGACTTCACGGCCGCGTACGCTGATTCGGCGACCGGACAGTTCACGCCCGCGGCAGATCGCGCGATCACGTTCGACTACCGTGAGCAGATCAGTTCGAGCTACGCGGTGCTCTCGCAGCAGCTCGGCAAGGTGCAGGCGCAGGCAGGACTGCGGCTCGAGCAAGCGGACACGCGACTCGATCTGCCCACGGCGGCCGCGCCTGACTCGCAACGATTCGACACGCGGTATGCGAGCGCTTTTCCGAGTGGGATCGTGTCGTACAATTTCACGCCGATGCGCCAGCTCAAGTTGAGCTACTCGCGTCGCATTAGCCGGCCGAACCCCTATCAACTGACCCCGGTTGCCCAGAAGGAGGACGCGCGAAACGTCTTTCAGGGCAACCCGGCTCTTCGTCCGGAGTACACGGACGCGCTCGAGCTCGGGCTCCAGGACTCACACGGCTGGGGTACGCTGCAGTTGACACCCTACGTGCGACGAACGGCGCACGCCGTGCGCTTTATCCAGCGAATCGACACCACCGGCATCACGACGAGCACGGTCGACAATGTCGCGAGCGTGGTGACAATGGGATCGGATCTCAATCTCACCGTTCGCCACGGTCCACTCACTTTGCTCACGGGCGGCAGCGTATATCATTACGCCAGTGATGCGACGAACCTGACTAGCTCGTTAGGCAACCTGTCGACCCAAGCTATGGTGTGGTCGACGCGCGCGAACGCGACGTGGAAGCTGTCGCCGCTGATGGACGCGCAGTTCTTTGCCAACTATCGCGCGCCGTTCACGACGGAAAGCGGCTCGCAAACGGCGTTCGTGATGATGAACGTCGCGTTCCGACGGAAGTTGTGGGGTGATCGCGGTAGCCTGACCGTACGCGTGGCAGACCCGTTCAACATGATGACCTTCGGGTCGCGCACTCAGAGCGCCCAGGTCGTGCAATTGACCGAGCGGAGCTTCGGCATGCGGGGCGTGTTCATCTCGTTTTCGCGAAACTTCGGGCAGGAACTCAAGCTGCGGCCGAAGCCGCAGGACACGGAGCCGCAGGCCCAGTCCCAGCCCGGCGTGCCTTGAGTGGAGGAAGCCCGAGCCACATGAGCCCCTTCTCTTGTAGGATGCTGCGATCGGCGTTCAGCACACACCGATCGTCATCGAGCGACCTCCGACCGTTGTTGAGCAGACTGCGACGCAAGTTCATCGTACGTCACACCTTGCGCCTCGCGAACGGCCCCCGTTAGGCTTCAAACCTCTCGGCCGTCGACTCGCCGGCCGAGAACCCGTGCGCAGACCGGGGTGTGCCCAGGGGACGTCGGAGCACGCCTAACGAGCACCGCGCAGCGGCCCACGTGAGTCATGCCGCCCGCGCGTCGCGGGCTGGGTGTCGCAAACGGGAGAGCCGAGTAGAAGCCCGCGCGGTTTCGAGCGACCGTGCGACCGCTGTCAGCCGGAGAGACAACCGGCCCGAAGTCGAGAGTGCCGGCGCGGCCCGTCGCAACCGCGCTGGAGAGGATACCCGGGAGTGAGCACAGTCCCAGAGCGTCCGCGCCCGACGGCGCGAAGGCCTTTCCTCCGGAAAGGGGACGCCCGCAGGCCGTGAGAGCCAATGGCAGACCTCCCGTACGTGTCGCCAGTCTCGCAACTGCTCCCATTCGGCGTCGGGGTCGTTCACCCGGGACGCAGCGCCGAACCGGTGGATGGACGGCGTCTTCGATGGAGATCCAGCGGATCGTTTTTGACATCGCAAGACAACCATTTGCTAGGGGAGGAGGTTATGAACGCGCATCAAGAGCGGGTCGCGCAGTCGTTCCGCCGCGTGCAGGGATGGTTCGCGGCGAATCCGCAGTACGTGGCGAACAATCCGTCATTGGGCACTCAGGTCGAGGCGCTCAACGGCATCGTGCAGCGGCTGTCGGATCACGCCACGGCGCAGGATACGCAGCGCGCGCAGACGCTGCTCATCTCGAACAACGAGATCGAGAAGCGGCGTGAGGTGCTGTCATACCAGATGGCACCGATCGCGAAGGTCGCGCGCGCGCTGAGCGGGACGGTCCCGGGAATCGGCGTGCTGTCGATGCCGAAGGGGAACGTTTCGACGCCGGAGATCATTACGGCGGCGACCGCGATGGCCCAGAAGGCGGGGGTCGACAAGGATGTACTGGTCGAAAGCGGGCTACCGGCCGACTTCATCGAGCAGTTGACGGCGGCTGCAGCGGCGCTCAAGGGCAGCATCGATGGCCGTGGTCTCGCGCGGGCATCGCGGGTGGCAGCAACACGGGGGGTGGGGAGCGAGCTGACGCTCGGGCGGCGCACCGTGCACATCATCGACGCAGTTGTCACGCGTCAGATCCGTTCCGAGCCGACGAAGTTGGCGGAGTGGCAGCAACTCAAGCGCGTCACGGTGAAGGGTGTTGCCGTACGCGCACCGCTCGGACTCGTCAACACGGGCTCGACTCCCGTCGAGCCGTCTGCGACCGTAACTGTCGCGTCGTCGGGGACGAGTGTGAAGGCGGCGTAGTGCCTGTGCGTCGCTGTCGGTGGGTGTTGTGTCGAGGTCGTTAGGCCACGGGCTCGCCGCGAGGCGGGCCCGTTGGTTTTTCTGGCGCGTCGAAAGATCCTCGACTTGCGACCAACGATCCTCGATTAGCGACCAACGATCCTCGACTCACGACCAACGATCCTCAACTCGCGAGCAACGATCCCCGACTCACAACCAACGATCCTCAATTCGCGAGCAACGATCCTCGACTCGCGAGCAACGAATCCTCGACTCACGTCGAGGCGTCGTAGACACTGG
>JANWKK010000127.1 GCA_025451425.1 Gemmatimonadaceae bacterium | reverse complement strand
CTGCTCACCACTCCTCACGACGTTGCTCCCTTTGGCCATGACGCTCGAGATCGTGTAACTGAGATCGTCAACCGCGAGATGCCCGGCGTTGGAGGAGACATGCAAGCCCCGTAGCCAGAGGGGTCTCGTCGGATCGCTCACGGTCACGGTCGCGCCGGAAGTCGCGTGGAGCTGAAGGTCGTGAAGAGGTGTCGACCGCACGAGCGCCCCACTCCCGTCGACGAACGTGAAGCTCGTGAGGTACGAGAAGTCGAACGCCGCGAGGAGAAGCTGTCCGGAAGCATTTGACTTGTCGCAGTGATAACCACCGTCGTACCAGCCCGCAAATTGCGCACGTACTCCTGGGTGAACGTCGACGTTCGGCGACGCGACGGTGAGATGCGCGTCGCGAGCGAGCGCCAGGTCGTCGCGCTGCGCCTTGGTGATGGTCGTGCGAACCGAGCCGTCCTTGCCGGTTACCAGGACGCGACCGTCGAGAGCGAACTGGGCCCCGGACACCGCCGGAACGGTTTGGATCGTGAGCGGACGTAGACCGGGCTGGGTGATCGCGGAACTGGGAGCTTGAACGGCGATCGCCGCGTGGGTCGCGGGAGCCGGCGCCGCCGACGCAACATCGTCCGGCAGCGCAAGCATCGCGAGGCCGAAAGTGACGGCAACCAGGGCGTTGAGGGCGCGGTTCATGCGCGCGCCGGGCGCGCGTGCCGTCGCCGCGACGACCTAGCGCCGAGGATGAAGAGCACCAACGCGAACAGCGCCGCGCAACCGTATGCCGGATAGATGAGCGCTCGCTTTCCGCGTACGACCGTCGGCGACAGCGACTCACGGGCGAGAAGTTCCGGAGGACGCGGCGACTGCGTGAAGTCGAACGCCGAAGTGAGACTGCCTCCATGGGCGTCTCGCGACGAGAGCGATCGGAGTCCCCAGTTGTCCTCGATGAACTTCAAGATCGACGTGTGGTCGACTTGCGTCCCGTCGACGAAGCCGCGTCTGGCATACGCGCTGACGAGCAGTGCCGGCACTCGGAAGCCGAGGCCGTAGCGGTCGACCGTCGGCGGAACGACATGGTCGTACCAGCCGCCCCAATTGGAGTAGCTCCAGAGAAACGCCGACGTTGGCCACGCACTGCTCCGCTTGAGCGCCGTAATCAGATTCCGGATGAACGCTTCGCCGCTCGCGACACGTGCGGGCGGGTGCTCACTCGAACCGGCCGGGACCACGTAGGAAACCGCGGGCAACGTTCCCTGCGCGAGATCGCTGTAGTACTCGCCCAGCGGGACGATATGCGAGAACAACCGCGGATCTGCGAGGAACCGCGGCATCGCCAGAACCGGTGCTCGAATGACTTGCGACGATGTTGTTCCGGGCGCCCGGTACTTTGCCGCGGGGTTGTAGTTTTCGATGTAGATCTTCCACGAAATGCCGGTGGCCTGCAGTCGATCGAAGATCGTCGGCAAGTTCCCGAATCCGTTCGCCGGCACAGTCTCCGAGTTCGGATCCCCGGGCGTGCCGGTCATCCAGTACATGCGGTTACGCAGACTTCCACTGCGCGCGGACGCGAAGTACCGGTCGAACAACACGTAGTTGCTCGCAACGTCCCAGTAGTACGGGAGATCGCTCTCGCCATAGTGGCCCATCGCGAGGTTGGAGTTGACGCCGCGATTGCTGAACGTCGAGACGAAGCCGTTCATGGCTCCTCGCGCATACTCGCTGTCAAACACTTGTCGTGTCGCACGGAGCGCCTCACTGTCGCGCGCTCCGATCGCGAACGGCTTCGAGCAGCCGGCTTGTTTGCGCGCCGGATCGTTCGGCATGCACGTATTCGGTGGAATACCATCAGCACCGGGATAGGTGCCGAAGTAGTTGTCGAAGGAGTGGCCCTCTTGGAGGACGCTCACGAAGTGTTGGATGGGCGTTTTCGTCGTGACGGGCGTCGTTGCGTCGGCCGGTACCACACCGACTCCGAAGGTCATGAACGAGGCAGCAACGACGCCGAGAATCGCGCGGATCATGGCTGTACCTGATAGATCGTGACGACGGCAACGCGTGTCTTGCCCTGGCTGACAGACTCGCTATGGACTATGCGGCCGTTGTAACGAGCGACATAGCGCAGAAGCGTCGCCGCGAACGTCGGCGACCGGTGAGCGGAATACGCGTCCCACACGAGGTACTGAATGTCGCCGCGGCGAATCGCGAGATCAGGATTGAGAAGCGGCTGATACACCGGATTTCGGTGGGCAGCGTTCGGACTGACCGACAGTCCCCAAACCGGGCGATTGCCGTAGAACTCGAGGATATTCGCCATTGAAGGGCCGAGGGCGAGCAAACGTGCACCCGATGTGGTGTTCGTGCGTAACCACGTTCCGGCGGCCCGGCCACCCGCGACTCCGCCGGTTCCGGCCAGAAATGTGCTCGACGACGACGGCTGTATGCGCGACCAACTCGCCTGCGCGAGCGAACCGACCAGCACGACCACGAGCAACATGCTCAACGCGACTTCGACGCCGCGGGCGCCGCGACGAAGGGGCAAACGCGCGAGCGCGCGTCCGGCAAGCACCGCGATCGGCGGCGCGATCGGAAGCAGGTATTGGTAACCCTTCGTCGGCCACAGCGTGAAAAATCCGAGAGGCACGAGAATCCACGTCAGCAGGAGGGTCTCGCGCCAAGAACGCTCACGCCGAAGAAAGACGAGCCCGCCGATCGCGACCGCGACAACGAGCAATCCGATCGCCGGCAGCGCGTGTTCAAAGTAGAACCACAAGCTGTGATTCGCCGGCCGCGCGAGTTGCCACAGGAAGAACGAGCCGCCCGTGGTGGTCGCGTGACCGAAGGAGACGGTTAACGGGTACACGAACGCCACCGCGAAGAATGCGGCGAGCGCGCCGCCGAGCCGCCGTATGCCCGGGGAAACCGACGGCGAGAGCGCGAAAAACAACAGGATCGCGAGAAGAAGAATGACGCCGGTTTCCTTCGCGAGGAACGTCAGGCCGAGGGCCGCTCCGGCCGCGTAGAGACGAATGCGCCTCGGTTCCGACGCATACGAAGCGAGCGCGTACAGGGTCGCGGTCGCAAAGAACGTTTCGGCGCCGTCAAGCAACACCTGCCGGCTGACGACGACGTGATAGGGCATGACTGCAAGAAGAGCTGCGGACGCGATGCCCGCGCGTCGTCCGTACAGCGTCTTACCCAGCGCGTAGCACAGCGCCACGGTTCCTATGCCAAAGGCGACTGCGAGCAGTCGAGCGGCGAAGTCGCTCACCGTGAATCGGTAAATGAGCGATAAGAGGCTTTGGAAGAGCAGAGGGTGGGCTCGGTAGATCGGAAACAGCGGCGTGAAGCTTTTCGACCCAGCGATTGATGCGGCCTGGCCCGAATACACCGCCTCATCGCTGTTGAACCCGGTCCGGGCGAGACCGTACACGCGCAAGAATGTTGCGACCGCGAGCACGCTGGTCAGCGCGATGCCGAGATATACCCGGGGCGAGCGCGCGATCCTGCGGGCACGACCGTCGTCGCCAGTAACGACGATCTCGCTCTCTTCGGTTGTGATCGTCCCGCTCTCGCGGACGTCGCGTGTCGCCGTCATCACCGACTCGCTGTTCGTAACTGCGAGCGCGGCTCAGCCGCGTGCGCGCCGCTCACAGTTGAGGTGTGCCGGCACTGTCACTCGACCCGTCGGGACACACCTCGACAGCCGTCGCCGAACTGGCCTGCGACGAAGTGCCGACCGCGTCGTCGAACAAATGAACCGGTGGTCGAGTGTGCAGGAAGTCGCTCATGAGCGTCGGTATGCGCCGCGCCCAGTCCAGGCTCGGGCTCGACATGAGCGCGGCGGGCTTCCCGTACAGCGCTGGAGCGATGATCTCGCGTTCTCGCTGCCGCAGGTTCGTCGATGCCTCGAGAAGGAAGTCTTCGATCTTGTGGTACGGAGGAAACCCGTAGGCGTCCTCGCAATTCGCCAACAACACGTCGAGGGCGTCGCCGGATTCGAGGTACGTCAGGTTGCGGTCACCGCGCTGAATCACGAACATCGCGGCAAGATCGGCATGGTCGACAACGTGCACGCCCGGCACCAACCGGCCGACGTGAAACTTCGGAGGCGGAACGAGGAGCTGCACGTACTGGTTGATGGTGGCGACCGGTAAGCGCGACTTTGCGAGCAGGAACGCGAACCGGCGGCCCTCTCGCGAGTGCAAACGACTCTGCAACGGAAGGGTCATCCGCTCCCGTCGACGCAAGCGCGGAGACTTGACGGCGTGCAGCGTGTGCTGACTGATCGTCAACGGCTTCGGATACGACCGAACGATGCCGTCTGCCGTGAGAATGCAGAAGTCGTCCGCCATGAACTCGTACGCCGATCCGTCCAGGAGCTTCAGCATCGTCGTGGTCTTGCCAGTGTCGGTCTGGGCCGTGATCAGAAACGCGTGCCCGTCGGTCACCACCACAGCCGCGTGCACGAGTGCATAGCCGCGCTCGACGAAGGTCCATCGAAGCAGCGGCTCGACGAGATTCGTGTACAGAACGTGGGGCGAGAATCGCAATGCGGAAGAAGCGTTGACGATGACGCGCTCATTGATCATCGAGATCTCGGCCGCGAACCCGACACTGCCCGCGACCTCTCGGAAGTGAAAGTATCTCTGCTTCGCGTCATTGCTCGACAGTACGTGCGGCTTCGCAGGCACCGCACCGAGGTGGACGCGAATCGTCGGCGGCCCATCGATCTCGCCCACGCGGAAGTACTCCAGCTCGGGAAGTCCGGCATCGGATCTAATGCTGATGATGCCGTGAATGTCATAACAGTGGGTGCGTCGGGCGGACGGTCGAGCGGCACGCGTGCGCGCCGCGATGATCTGACGGCCGAAGCGCGTGCCTTCGGCAAGGTCCGCCTTGCTCTCACCCCAGTGGCGATCTGCGAACTCGAACGGAATTTCGGCTACACGAAGCTCGGGTTGGCGAGCAAGGATCTCCAGAAGGATCTTGAAACCGTTGGGCTGGAGGACCGCGACATCGATGCTCTCGCGCCGAACGAGAAAGAAGCCGCTCATCGGGTCGGAGACGCCGTTCAGAGCCTTCGGAAACAACACTTTCGCGAGAGCGGTCGACGACCACGACACCGCGGCGCGAACGCCGCGAAGACTGGTTGATCCGGCCGCGATGTAACGGCCGGCGACGACGACGTCGGGTGCGTCGGGCTCGTTTGCACGGTCGACGAGTTTCGTCACGAGCTCGGGGGGGTGCTGGAGATCTGCATCCATGACGCAGACAAATCCGCCGCTTGCGTGCAACAGTCCCATGACAACAGCGCCGCCAAGACCGCCGCTGCGAGTTTGAGGGTCACGATGGAGGACCCGTACGGGAACCGTCGTGCGTTCCGCCGCCGCTGCGATGTGCTCGCACGTATCGTCGTCACTGTCGTCGACGAAGAGGATTTCCGACTCTCGGCCGTCGAGCGTGCGAGCGAGTCGCTCGAGCAACGCGTCTATATTGCCGGCCTCATTGCGGGTCGGTATGACGGTAGTCAGCTCGACCGCGTCATTTCGTCTGACATCGAGCGGCACAAGGTTTGACGCGTAGGGCGCGGTTCGGGTTCTTGACACTTGACCCCCAAGTCGTTGGTGACCGGCTGAGACAATGAGTTACCGAGGGTGAAGACAAGTGCGAAGCCCACTACGCGCCTGAGAATCGGAAAACTTCTGAGGCCACGGACAGTAACGACGCGGAACGTGGTCGTCCAGGAAAATTTCCCGTGTTGTACAGCAGCCGTTTACCCGCGGTTGTCAACTTCGTCAGTCGCTCGGAAACCTTTCGGCGGCGACACGAAGGAGTTCAACAACGTCGTCGAATCGACGCTCGGGCGCGTCGTTCCACGCAAGCAGACTGGAAGTACGCGCGAGTTCCCGAAGATGTCGGCGCATTCTCGCGGTGCGTACAACTTCCGGTTCTTGTTGTCTCAGTGCGTCCGAGCGCACTGTTGTGCGAATCGCCCCGGTAAGCGAGAGTTTGCCGCCGCGAGAGCGTTCGCGTCCTTTCGTCCAGCCGACGTCACGAAGCAAGGACTCTGTATCGCGATACACGTTCGAGGTCGCGCGCTTCGCCGATGCATCGGCGCGCAGGGCGTCGACAGCTTCCGTCACGCGCGGGTTCCCTTCAACGACGTACCACGCGCGCTGCGCGTGCAAACGGAATCACGGTAAGCAAACGTGTCGTCACTATACGGGACAACGCGCGCTGCGCCATTTGCCGCGCCGCGTCCGCTCCGAACGAAGATCACGGGCGGGCATATTACCCTGCCCGCGAGGATTTTGTCAGCCACCCCTATGCCGGCTGGCGCGCAGCGCCTGAACCGGCCCTTGTCGCATTTCTTCTGGTCAGGGCCGGCCCTTCGATGGCGCCGTCGGTGACGGGTGCAAGTACTCGGCGAGGACGTCCAGATATGCCGTGTTCCAGTCCGTCGACGACTCGATCGCGGTGCCCTCGCCCCATTCGTTGAATGTCGTGACCAACTGCCACGGCTCGGCCGACGCAAGCATCTGTTGCACGTTCCTGACCCATCGGGAAAGGTTCCGAACGAGTCGGGGCGCCGGCTCGCCGGCCTTCCAGAAACCCGGCGAGATCGTGAATGAGTATCCGGACTGGCTGTCGGTGGCAACGGCAGGTCCGTATTGGTGCCACGAGTCCGGCTGCGACGCGCATATCCGGTAGCCCGAAAACACT
>JANWKK010000126.1 GCA_025451425.1 Gemmatimonadaceae bacterium | reverse complement strand
GCCGAGTTCGCACCGGTGAGTCGCGCCACGAGGGCAGTGACGTCGAGTGATCGCTCGAGGTCATCGAGCTGCTTCACGACGGAGCGAGCGGCGTCGCGCTCCGTAGGCGTCTCCTGGGCGGCGGCAAATCCGGGGACGAGCATGGCAAGGAGCGAGAGCCTCACGACGAACGTTCGCATTGGTTTCTCCACATCATGGTTGCGGTCAGGCGATAAGGCTGCACGACAGCGTGAGCGGCGGCTAGAGGGCAGAAGAGGCCGGTTTTTCGCGATATTGGCACGGCGTGCGCAGATGACGAGACCGGCTTGGACCCTCGGCAGCCTCGAGCGTCCAGCGCCCCGCCGGCAGGGGGAGGAGACCGGCGGCATCGAACTCGGAGGAAACAATGGCGGACGTCAACATCCAGCAAACGCCCTCCAGCGGCGAATCCCGCGGCGGTGGCTCCGGCGCGGTCTGGGCGGTGGTCGTGGTCATCCTGCTGCTGGTCATCGCGTGGTTCGTCTTCGGCGGCGGACTCACGCGCCGCAGTACATCGACCATCAATGTCAATGTGCCAGGCCAGACGGGTGGGAGCGGATCAGGGAGTGGATCAGGGTCTGGGTCCGGCGGTGCGGGATCCGGTAGCGGTGGATCAGGATCCGGCGGCGCAACGAAGACGCCCTAGCCCGATTGTCGTCCCAGGCGTACCGAGGGATCTGCACTTCGGCATCGGAAGCCCATGGCTCGTCACCGGCAGCGCAGCCATTCACTGCTGTGAACACCGAAACGGCCGGAAACCGCGCGGAGACTGCACGGATGAAAAAGCGATCAGCGTTTTCTTCACAAAGTCGTCTTCGCCTTTTTCTTATCCGTGCTTCTTCGGTGCAGTGTCCGGCTGTTTCCGCATTCAAGCCAGTGAATGGCTGCGCCGCCTGTGACCAACGACGGTCTCTGATGCCAAAGCAGACTCCTGGTACTCGCGGATGACAATCACCCTCACACCGTGCGTGTCTTCCACTTGCCGCGCCTAAACAAGAGGGCACTCAATAGCGCGAGCACCGAGAACGCAGTCGTCACCGCGAGGTAAACGCCGCGCGGCCCGAACCCCAGGGTCTCCGCGAGCACGAACGCCAGCGGGATCTCGAACAACCAAAATACGACGACGTTCAGGATTGTCGGCGTCATCGTGTCCCCCGCGCCGTTGAACGCCGCCGCGAGCACCATCCCGTACGCGTAGAACAGAAACCCCAGCGCGATAATGCGCAACGTGTCGACTGCGTTAGGCACGACCGCGGGATCCGTCGTGAAGATATTCGCGATCGGACGGGCGAGTAACACGAAGACGAGCCCGACGACGCCGAGAAAGCACATGTTGTAGAAGCCGGCGATCCAGACAGCACGCTCGGCCCGCTCCGGCTTCTTGGCGCCCAACGCTTGACCAACCATCGTCGCGCCGGCGTTGGACAGTCCCCACGACGGCAGGAGCGCGAAGATGATCACGCGAATGCCGATCGTGTATCCCGCCAGCACGCCACTGCCAAACGTTGAGAGAATGCGAATCAAGCCGATCCAGCTCGCCGTGCCGATGATCGTCTGAAGCGTCCCGCTGGCCGACAGTCGGATCATCCGCAACATCAGGGCGGGCTCGAGGCGAATGTGCTTGCGGGTGATCGACACTCTGGCGCCGCGGCCTCGCAGCAAACGGCTCAAGGCGAACAACGCGCCTGTCCCACGTCCGATGTTCGTTGCGATCGCGGCTCCCTTCACGCCAAGCGCCGGAAACGGGCCCAAGCCGAATATCAGACACGGACCAAGCGCGATGTTGATCGCGTTCGCGAGCCACAACACGCGCATCGCGATCGCTGCGTCACCCGCGCCACGAAAGATCGCGTTCACGAGGAAGAGCAGAACGATCGTCGCGTTCCCGCCGTACATGATGCGCGCGTACGTCGTGCCGGTCGCGAGCACACGCGGTGATGCGCCCATCATGCTGAGCAGCTGCGGCGCAGCGACCCCACCAGCGATGCCGAGCGTCACCGCGACGAGTGCGCCGAGTACGATCGCTTGAAAGGCAGCGCGCGACGCGCCGTCGTGGTCGCGCTCGCCTGTCCGCCGCGCCACTATCGCCGTGGCGCCGATCGCCAAGCCCATGGCGATAGAGTAAATGATGGTGAGCATCGACTCGGTGAGACCGACCGTGGCGACGGCGTCGGCGCCGAGTCGGGAGACGAAGAACACGTCGCAGACGGCGAACACGCTCTCCATCACCATTTCGAGCACCATGGGCACGGCGAGAACGAGAATCGCTCGGCCAATGGGACCTTGTGTGTAATCACGTCGCGAGCCGCGCAGCGCCTCACGAACGCCCGACCAGAAGCGTTCCGCTGGCGGCGCTTGCGCGGCGACTGCCGCGCCTGGATCGAGTGCTTCGCTGAATTCCGATGACATAGTGTTTGGTACGATTGGTTTCGAACGTGAAAGGGGCGGCACCGAGATCGGTGCCGCCCCTCATGTCACGAGCTCAGGCAAAGCGACGATCGTCAGTGCATAGATCCGTGTCGCGCGCGCACTTCAGCGACGGTAGCGCTGGCGGCGATTCTCGGCTTGTCGGTGAACTGACGCATCGGCTCAATCGAAGCGCCGGGCAGGGAACTCGCCCGACTGGTGAAGCCACCAATTTATTCGAGACTAGAGAGCGGGACAATGGCGGCGCCGCAAACTGGCATTTCACTTGCCGCGAGTTCCGATGACCAAAGAGTGAACTCGCCGACGCTGCCGACGTGGCGTGCGGCGCCCGATCGCAACCGGAATGGCTTGCAAGGAGAGCGCGTCATGGCAACACGAGGCAACGCAAGAACCGACGACAGATCGAACACCAGGAGCGCGAGCTCGACGAAGCGGGAGAGCACGCCGAACGCGGGATCGAACCAGCAATCGCGCGGCGCGTCACCGTCGACGACGAACCGGAGCGGCCCAACCACGCCGCGAAGCGATCAACAGCGCGAGCTTCAGACCGCGAGCGAAGGCCGCGATACGCGACAACGCCAACCAGCTGGCCGCGGCGACGTCGCGCGGAGCGATCGCTTCCTCACACCGTTCAGTGCACTCGTGAGCGCGAGCCCATTCGCTTTCATGCGTCAGATGATGGACGATATGGACCATCTCTTCGGTTCGTGGCAGGAACCTCGCAATGGGGGGGTGCAGCGAAATAACCAGCGCAGTGCCCAACAGCCGGTGTCGCTCCGCAATCTGTGGGCGCCACAGGTCGAGTTGTTCGAGCGCGGCAACAACATTGTCGTGCGCGCCGAGCTACCCGGCCTGAACAAGGATGACGTCGACGTCGAAGTCGACGATGACGCGCTCATCATTCGCGGCGAGCGCCATAACGACGTCGAGGAGGAGCAGGAGGGCTATTATCGTAGCGAGCGGAGTTATGGGAGTTTCTTTCGCGCGATCCCGCTCCCCGAAGGCGTTGATCCAAACGCCTGCAACGCGACGTTCAAGGACGGCGTGCTCGAGGTGACGGTGCAGAAGCCTACGCAGCAGGCGTCCAAGGCGAGAAAGATCAACGTGAAATGAACCAAGGGGCGAGGAGCTAGAGAATAGGGGCTAGGGTTCGTTGACCTAGCCCCTATTCTGCAGCCCTACACCCTCGTTAGGGCACCGCGACCGGATCCCCGTTCACGTCCAGCACGACGACGGGCGCGATGCCCGTGGCCTTGAGCGGTTGCTCAATTATCTTCCGGTCGCCGACGATCACGATCGCGAGATGATCGACGTCGATGTATTTGTTCGCGACGCGCGTCACGTCATCCTTCGTGACCGCGCGCACGCTCTGCGCATAGTGCTGATAGTAGTCCTGCGGCAACTGCTCGATGAAGATGTCACTAATCGAGCCGTTCACCGCGCGCACCGACGAGAAGCTCTGTGGCAGTCCCTGCACGAGATTATCCTCTGCCGTCTTCAGCTCGTCGTCCGTAACGGGTTGCTCGCCGCGAATGCCGCGCAGTTGCTTCATGAATTCGATGAGAGCGCTGTCCGTTTTGGCCGTCACGATGTCGCCGCCCGCTTCGAACGGTCCAGGACCCTTGCCGTATGAGAAGCCGGAGCCGACACCGTAGCTGTAGCCCTTCTGTTCGCGAATGTCCGCGTTGAGTCGTGACTGGAACATTCCGCCGAGCATCGTATTCAGCACCTCGAGCGCGAAGTAGTCCGAGGTGTTGCGCGCTGGGCCGGGCAATCCGATCGCGAAGCTCGACTGCGCCGCGCCGGGCTTGTCGACGAGATAGATCGTGGTGGCCTTCGGCGCCGGGGTCTGCGGATAGTCGAAGCTTGGCGTCGATCCACCACTCGCCCACGGAGCGAGCACACGCTCGACCATCTGTTGCACCGCGTTAGGCTCGACGTCGCCGACCACTGAAATAATCGCGTGGCCGGGCGTGAAATACGCCTTCGCGAACGAAACGATGTCGTCGCGCGTGATCGCGTGCACCGACTGCTCGGTGACCGAACGGCCGTATGGATGCGCCTCTGTGTACAAGACTTTCGGGAAGACGCGTCCAGCGATCGACCCCGTGCGGTCCTTCGCCTGCGTCAACGCCACGAGGCGGCGAGCGCGATAGCGCTCGATTGCGTCGTTAGGGAACGACGGGTTGACGAGCATATCCTCGACGATCTGCATCACCTTCTCGACTTTGTCTGTCGTCGCGAGGAAGCTAACCGCGCCGTTCTCACCGCCGACACTGATTCGAACACCGGTGCCGAGCAGCTGGAGCGCGTTCGAAATGTCGTCGCCGCTCTTCGTCGTCGTCCCTTCGGTGAGCATCGCCCCAGCGAACTCACCGACGCCTGGCTTCGTCGCAGGCTCGAACTGATTGCTTCCACCGACGAAGTTGATGGCGAACGAGACAAGCGGCAAGTTGTGCCGCGGCGAGACGATCAGCTCCGCGCCGTTGCTCAGCTTCATCGTCGTCCATGCCGGGACGTGGAGCTCCGGAGCGGTTGCCGGCGCGGGAACCGCCGAGCGATCGAACGCCGCGGCCTTCGCGGCTTGTTTCGGCTGCTGCGCGCGAACGGCCGCCAGCGCGCTCACACCCAGCACGCTCGCGCCGAATGCGGCTCGCCGCAAGGTATAGTAAACGCTCATCGGTTGGCTCCATCGCTGACGGTAACGCTCTGCTCGGCCTTGGATGCATCCTGCTTGTGCCCTTGCGGGACCACCGAAAGCACGACGCGCCCTTTGGTGAGATACTGCCTGGCGACGCGCTTGACCTCGGCCGGCGTCACACTTTCTGCCTCGTCGTACGACTTCCGGTAATAACCAGGATCCCCGTGGAAGATGAATCCGTCACTGAGCGTCTCGGCCTTCTGCAGATTCGATTCGAGTCCGCTCACGAAGCCGAGCTCGATGCCTGCCTTTGCGCGCGCGACCTCTTCGGCCGTCGGGCCGTCGCGTTGCAATCGCTCGATGATCGAATCGGTGGCGAGCTCCAACTCGGTGAGCGAGCGACCAGGCCGAGGCGTCAGCGTGATGCGGAACTCGCCGCCATTCTCGTTCGTGCGCTGCTGCGCGCCCACGGCGGCGGCCCATTGCCGGTCGTAGACCAGCTCCTTCTGCAGCCGCGACGTGCGGGAGCTGGAGAGCACGCTCGCGAGGACATCGAGGATGTGATCATCGTTCTGCACCTCACCGACCGTCGGCCAAGAGAGCGTGAGACGCGGTATCTGCACGCGGTCCTCGAACACGAGGCGTTTCTCTGACGCCATCGCGACCAGCTTCACCTGCGGTCGCACGATCGCTTTGCCGCGTGGTAGATCGCCGAAATATTTCTGGACCCACGCCTTTGCCTGCGCGGGATCGAAATCGCCCGCGATCGTGATCGACGAGTTGTTAGGCGCGTAGTACAGCCGGAAGAAATTCTTGACGTCGTCCACCGACGCCGCCGAGAGATCCGTCATGCTCCCGATGACAGGCCAAGAGTACGGATGGTCCTTGGGGTACATCGCCGCGCTGATGATCTCGCTCGTGCGACCGTACGGCTGATTGTCGTAGCTCTGGCGTCGCTCGTTCTTCACGATGTCGCGCTGGGCGTTGAGCTTGGTCGTCTTGAGCGAGTCGAGAAGGAATCCCATACGATCCGACTCCAGCCAGATCGCGTCCTCCAGATAGTTCGACGGCACGATCTCCCAGTAATTGGTTCGATCGTTCGTCGTCGAACCGTTATTGAAGCCGCCAACACCCTCGGTGAGCTTGTCGTGCAGCCCGTAGGGCACGTGTCCCGAGCCGGTGAACATCACATGCTCGAAAAGGTGCGCGAAGCCAGTCCGCCCGGGCACCTCGTTCTTCGAGCCTACGTGGTACCAAATATCGACCGCGACCGTCGGGACAGAGTGATCCGGCGAAAGGATCACGTTGAGCCCGTTCGCAAGTTGATAATGCTCGTACGGAATGGAAATCTCAGTCCGGGCGACGTGGCCAGCGGGCGTTTGCGCTGGAGCACCTGGGACGGCAATGACGGCGGCTACGATCGCCGCGGTCGCGCTCCGTCCATACGCCCGCGCCGAGGATCGAGTGATCCGAGACACAATGCGGTCCTATGTTGAGTTGACAGGACGATTCCTACGGAAGGAACCTGAAGTATGGCCTATCGAGCTTCATACCAGCAACGAGGGGTTCGGTTCCGTACGCTTTCCAAACGTCGGCGTAGAGAGTAGAGGGTAGTGTGTAGAGGGGTGGGCTTACCCGCCGGTTGCCAGAATGCTCGCGACCGCTTCTGCGAGCCGTCCGGCATCCGGGACTGTTCCCTGCGCGATGCGAGGCGAACCGCCGCCGCGGCCGCCTAACCGCGTTACGACCTCGCGAAGCGTCTTCCCTGCGTCGAGACCAGCGTCTTCCGAGCTCGCGACCATGAGCGACGGGGGTTCGGCCACCGCTCCGACGAGAAGCACGTGCGGCAGCGCGACGACGGCTTGTGCGAGATTGCGCAACTCGTCCATCGACGCGCCCTCGCACCTAACGACTTTGCGTCCGTGCGAATCGACCGGCGCCGCGTCGTACAGCGCGCGCGCTCGGCTCCCGGCGACTTCGCGCTCGAGGCGCCGCCGCTCATTCTCGACGACGCGAAGCTGCTCGCTCTGCGCCGTCACGAGGGCCGGCGCGTCATCCAGTGACGCGGAGAGCGCCGTCGCGATTCGCGTCAGAGCCTCGAAGTCGGCGCGCGCCCGCTTGACGGCGCGCAACCCACAAACGAACTCGAGCCGCGCCGCCTTTCGCACACGCTCAACTTTGCGAATCAGAATGGCGCCGATCTCGCCGGTCGTGCGCACGTGCGTGCCGCCGCACGCACTGCGATCCAGACCCGAGATCGACACGATGCGCAGCGTCCCTTCGCGTTCGCTCTGCTTCCGAAGGCCCTGTGCCTCCGACGCCTCCTCGAAGCTCACGTTGACCGGACGATTCTCCGATGCGATCTCGTTCGCGCGGCGCTCGACCTCGAGCACTCGGTCGGTGCCGATGGACTCGACATCGACGTCCAACGACGAGTAGTCGCGTCCGAAGTGCACGCTCACGGTGTGAAACCCATACGCCTCCTCGAGGACGGCCGACAGCAAATGCTGGCCGGTGTGCTGCTGCATGTGATCGAAGCGGCGTCCCCAGTCTATGCGACCGGCGACGCGAGACACGTCGTCTGCGAGCGGAGTGTCGAGCACATGGGCAATCCGCTCGCTTTCGTCGATCACGTCGGTGACGACGATCCCGCCACCGAGCGTGCCGACATCATTTGGTTGCCCACCCGACGTCGGATAGAACGCCGTCTGGTCGAGATATACTCGACGACCGCCGTCCGCGACGTCGACGACGTGGGCATCGAAACTCGTGAGGTACGAATCCCTGTAGTACAGCCGTGTTGTGCTCATGGCGCGCGCTCGAAGAGTCTGATAAATATGTCGCGCCAACCACTCCGCAGTCATTACTCGGAGGCTGATTTTGTGCACACGCTGCGCGACGGCACTCGGCCGGGCGGCTTTCCAATCGACACATTGATGCCGGTGCGCGAGTTCAAGCACACGAGCGACGACGAGATCGACGCGCTGCACGCGTATCTTCGGACGGTGCTGCCTCGGGAGTACGCCAATCGTTAGGCGCCTGTTGCGTGGGATTGCCGCGGTCATCGTCGCCCTTGCCATCTTGCGCAGGGCGATCGACCACGCTGGCGCTACTCGCATCTTCGGGAGCGCCGTCACGCCGAGGGTGACGCGCCTGTCGAGCAAGCCCGTTCCCGTGAGCCCTGGCTTTCAGGGTTGCCCGCCGACCGGCGATGGCGGCGACCGACCACTGAACTTCCTGAAGAACCGCGTCGACACGGCGGCATGGGTGCCGATGCCGTTCGCGACGGTCCTCGATGTCTCCTGGCCGGAGAGGATCGTTAGGCGTTTTCGCGATGAATGGAGCTCACGAGACTCCGCCGCCGTCGCGGAGAACGAAGGCCTGCCAATCTCCGTCGAGGGCTACTTTGTCGCGGGCAAGCAGGAGGGCCCGGAAGCCACCAACTGCCACGGGGCCGACGCGAGCTTCCGCGACTGGCATCTCTGGCTTGCGGCGACCCCAGGCAAAGATCGCCGGCGCTCGATCGTCGTCGAGACAACGCCCGCGGTGCGCGCGAATCACCCGGCGTGGTCGCTCAATGGAATTCACAAGCTCGTGCGCGATAGCACGCTCGTGCGCGTGAGCGGCTGGTTGATGCTGGACCCGGAGCACCCGGAGCAGCTCGGAAAGACACGTGGGACGCTGTGGGAAATACATCCCCTAATGAAGATCGAGGTGTTCAAGAGCGGCACGTGGTCCGAGTTCTCGCCAAAAGCGTCAACACGGACAAGCACAGACAGCCTGTCATCGTGAGCGAGCGAGCGAAGAATGTAGCGTGCTCTGCTAGTGGCAGGCTTGTGACAAGGGCCGTAGATCCTTCGTCGCTTCGCTCCTCAGGATGACAGGGAATCGCGACGCTCCTCAGGATGACAGGGAATCGCGACGCTCCTCGGGATGACAGCAGGGATCGCGACGCTCCTCAGGCTGACCAGGCATCAACCACGAACCCGACGATGCGGAAAGCAATCTCAATCGCAGTCCAGCTCTGGATCGAAGGCGAAGACGAACCCGCTCACGACTTCATGCAATCCACTACGCAAGCCGTGCGCGCAATCATCGAGGCGGGCGCAACGAAATTCCCCGCGCTCTCGATTCAAATTCGCTCAATCAAGGAGAAATCCTGAAGAGCACCGGCCCACGCAGAGGGAGCGTGCGCGGCACGCCTCGGATCGTCCACAGTAATGCCGCACAACACGCCAGGGTCATCGCACCCAACGTCAGGAGCAGCTCGTTGGTCGCCGTGATCGCAGCCGTTCGACGATGTTCGGCCTCGAGTGACAGCCGCACCAGTTGCACCGCCTTCTCGTTCGTGATCTTCCGTTGGCCGTGCTCGATCGCGGCGACGTAATCGCTGCGCATCTGCCAGTTGTCGCTCGCTTCGACGATCTGCCGGAGTTTGGACGCGGTGTAAAACATCCCGGCAACGATCACTGCGAGCACGAGCGTCGGTGCAATGAGGAGAAACTTTCGGTCGAGTTTCATACCGAAAGGACAGTGCTCCCGACGCCGAGGTCACGAACCGCATTAGCTGTTGGCCGGCTGCCGAATGGTCTGAGCGTGGCGGGAGCGCGCGCGAGTGGCGCGCGCGCCTCAAAACAGGCGCACTGCTTCGAGCGTCAGCGAGGAGCAGTGCACGCGACGCGTACCCCGCGCACAGTCGTTACCGGGTTCTTGACTCGGCCGTCGGCGACCAGTGCGATCGCGGTCCCAACAAGCGTATCGCCGTGTTCGCCCGTCCACTGGATCTGCACCCCCACGGGCCACCAAGTCGGGAAGAGCATGAGGACCGAATCTGCAGGCGAGTTCGTCGATTGTCCGTTCGGCACGCGCGCGGCCCAGTCCCGCGGCGCACCCGCGGGCGCGCTCGTTGTCGGGTCGTAGCCCGGGCTGTACGCGCTCGCGACGGTTTTGAGTGGCGGGTCCCACGCACCGAACTTGAAGCCGTAGCACTCGTTAGGTGCGGCTTGCGCACATACCGCCCACGGCACAAGACCGAGCACAATGACTATCAGCCGCATGAGAATTCAGTGCGGACGCCTGTCATTCTGAGGGAGTCGCTCCTCAGGATCCAGACTGCGCTATAACAGCGTTCCGTGCAGCACGATCAGCGCTACCGAGAAATAGATCACGAGTCCCGTGACATCCACGAGCGTTGCCACGAAGGGCGCTGAGGCGCTTGCCGGATCGAACCCGACGCGCTTCAACACGAATGGCAGCATCGATCCCGCCAAGGAACCAAAGCATACGATGCCCACGAGCGCCAACCCAACCGTCAGCGCGACGAGATGATAGTGCACTCCATAATCGAACAGATGCAAATGTTGCCACAGCTCGATTCGCACGATTCCGATCACACCAAGGATCGCGCCGAGCACCAGGCCCGTGGGTAGCTCACGCATGGCGATCCGCCACCAATCGCCCAACCTGATCTCGTGGAGCGCCAACGCCCGAATGATGAGCGACGTCGCCTGCGAGCCCGAATTGCCGCCCGAGCTCATAACGAGCGGGATGAACATCGACAGCACCACCGCACGCGCAATCTCACCCTCGAAGTGCTGCATCGCCGTCGCCGTCAACATCTCCGACAGGAACAGCGCACACAACCAACCCGCGCGCTTTCGAATCATCGACAGCAAACCCATATCCATGTACGGTGCGTCGAGGGCCTCCATACCGCCGAATTTCTGCACATCCTCCGTCTGCTCCCGCACGATCGCGTCGATCACGTCGTCGACCGTCACGATGCCAAGCACGTGGCCGCCCTCGTCGACGACAGGGACCGCGAGCAGGTTGTACTTCGAGATGAGACGAGCGACCTCTTCGCGATCAGCGAGCAGCCGGACGGTGAGCGGCTTGCGCTGATCGCCGACCGAGGTCACGATCGCCGCGCGCTCCGCCGTCATCAGCTCGCGCAACGACACCACGTGCACCAGCCGGTTGTCCTGCGGATCGACGACGTAGACGGCGTATACCGTCTCCTTCGCGCGCCCGACCTCGCCGATGTATCGCAACGCCTGCTCGACCATCCAGGTCGCCGGGATCGCGACAAACTCCGTCGTCATTATTCCGCCCGCACTCTCCGGCGGATACTCGAGCAGCATCTCGAGCGAGTGCCGCGTTTGCGGCTCGAGAAGCTTCAATAGCTTGGCGCGATCGCTCTCGGGAATCTCGCGAACCAAATCGGCGCGCTGATCCGCCGACATCGCTTCCGCGAGCGCTGCCGCCGCTTCGGGCGGCATGCACCGCACGATCGCCGCTCGGTGTCGGTCGAGCTCCGGCTCGTCGAACACCTGAACCGCGAGATCGAACGGGAGCGCGGCCATCACCTTCGCTCCCGCCTCTGGCCCGAGCTCCTTCAACGCCTCGGCAACATCGGCCGCGCGCATGCCCGCCAATGCCTCGGCTAGCTCCGAAGGATCTCCATGCAGCAGGTACAACAGCTCCGGCGGTGCCGCCGTTCGCCCCCCATCGGTCACCATCACGTCCCTCGGCGTCGATATGATTCGCCCAGCGTCAGATCGATGATTGTCGCTCTAACGACTCGCGCAACCCAGTAACGGTTACGTCG
>JANWKK010000125.1 GCA_025451425.1 Gemmatimonadaceae bacterium | reverse complement strand
TCAACCCTCAACCCTCAACCCTAAACACTCAACCCTCAACCCTCAAACCTCAACCCTCAGCCGTCAACCCTCAGCCCTCAACCCTCAACCCTCCACCCTCAGCTCGCTCTCGCATGCCAGTCCGCGAGAGCCTTAGCCTCCGTCTCCGGAGTGATGGCGAACTTCGGCGCGGCGCGACGAGCTTCCGGCACCGTCGGCCACCACGCGAGCGTGTCGCGCACCGTCGTCGCGAGCGGGCGGAAGGTCAGCCCAGCCGCGATCGCCCTACGGTTGGCGATCGACATCATCCCGTCGTCGTTGCCTTCGAGTCGTGCCCACGGAATCGCTTCGTCGATCTTGTGCTCCGCCAGGAACGCGTAGTCATCCACCCAGGTGAACTTCACGTCGGCGTTGAGAGCAGCTTTGGCCTGCTCGAGAAAGCTCGGCATCGTCAGGGTATCCCTCGGCCCAGCCGCGTTGAAAACCCCCGAGCGCTGCTCCTCCAGCAGCCGAACCATCCACTCCGCAAGGTCGCGCACGTCGATGATCTGCACCGGATCATCGTGGCGGCCGGGCGCGAGCACCTCGCCGCCCCGCGCGAGACGAACTGGCCAGTACGGAAAGCGGTCTGTCGTGTCGCCGGGCCCGACGATGTACGTTGGCCTCACGACGATCGCACGATCGCCGAATGCCTCCTGCACTTGGTGCTCGCAGCGTGCCTTCGCGACGCCGTAGGTCTCCGAGCCATCCTTTGGATCGGCGACCTCGAGATGAGGTGCGACCGTTTCGTCGAGACCGCGCTTGAGGTACGGGTAGTACACACCCGTCGACGACGTGAAGAGATAGCGTCCCGCCCCGTCTTTCAGCAGCTGTGCCGACTGGCGTACCCACTCCGGATTCGTTGCCGAATCGTCCACGACGGCATCGAATTTTTTCCCGACAAGCGCCTCGAGGTGGCCATTGCGATCGCCAGTGAGCCGTATTACTTCGTTAGGCAGATCCGCCTCACGACGTCCGCGCGTGAAGATGGTAACACGATGGCCGCGGGCAACCGCGTGACGCACAAGATGCGGACCGATGAACCCCGTTCCGCCAAGGATGAGCAAAGTGAGCGGCGATCCTGCACGCCCTGCGTCGAGACGCGTCGCGGCTTCTGCCAGCGCGGGAATGCCTCGGCCAAGCACCGCTCCGCCGAGCAGGGTGCTCGTCTTCAGGAAGTCTCGTCTGGTCGTCATCGTAGCACCGAGTGGAATGCCGTCGCCACAGATTAGGCGCCAGCGCGCGCCGTAACTACTCGCCCGACCAATTCCTTACAGTCCGAGCCAGACCACTCACCGCGTCCAGATCATGACCAGTCCGCAGTAGCCGTCCGCGATTTGGCTGGCGTACTCACGTGGAATCGTTGCCGGGCCGGGGTATACCTCGATGCCATAGATGTCGTCCGTCGCGATGTGATCGGCGGCGAAGCCCCATTCCATTACGTGGCCGTCCACTCCGACGCGCATGATGCAGGGCACAGTCTGCCGGCCCCGGCCTCCTGCGACGACCTTACTCCCGCGCGCCGAGGCGAACAGTTTCACACCCATGCTGTCGACGACGCGAACGCCCGTTGCGCGCCTAACGAGATCGCTGACCGCAACTGGCCGGCGTTGTTCGATCTCCGTACGCGTGAAGAAAGTGCCGCCGTTGTGATGAGCCAATCGGTGCTCGAACCCCTCCAGCTTGGGCGACCAGGACGACGCTGGACTTGCCACCTCGACCGTGTCGAGCGATTGGACGGCGCGCTGCATCTCGAACACGTATCGCGTATCGCTCGGCGATGGCGCCTCGACCTCCGCGGAGGCCGAGTCGTAACCAATGTGTCGCACCAGCACGGTCGCGCGACCGGCACGTGCCAGAAGGATGAACTCGCCCAACTCGTTGGTCGAGATCGACCGCCCGTCGGACGTCGAAACGACGGCGCCACCAATCGGCTCATGCGTGACCGCGTCGCGCACCTTTCCGCGAACGATGACGAGCGCGCTGTCCGCCGTGCGTGGCTGCTGCGCGGCGGCAGTACCGCCGATGAGAAATATTGCAGCGATGGCGAGTCGCCGCTGCCTAACGCACATCAGCTCGCGCGCCGAACTGCGATGATCAACGCCGCACCGGCAAGAATGGCCACTCCGCCGAAGATCGGCGAAATCGGAATCGTGCGCTGCTCGTGTGTTGTTACTTGAACAGGACCGACGCGCGCGACCTCGCGACGATGCGTGTAGGTGATCCCGCCGTATGCCACGCCGATGAAGCCGAGCACGATGAGAATGAGCCCGACGAGCGTCCCCACTTTCATGTTCAGTTCCTCTCCCATGGTATTCGCATCGGCCCAACCGGCGCGACACGACATTGAACAATACGGTGAAGCTGCATCCTTCGCTCTGGCGAAGAGTCCGCGTCTCACTGCATTCTCCTCCAGCCGTTCATCCCGCCTCGCGTTGCCTGCCGAACGGCTGCCCGGACTGCACCCTTCGTCGCATTGTTCATCACCGTGGCCCGAACTTGACCTTTTTCTCGGTACATCTCCATGCGTCCACTCTTTGTCGTCACATGCGCACTTGCCGCGATCTCGACTTCCGCTCACGCGCAGACCAAACAGCAGATGGTCGAGGACTGGGAGCGTCAGCGCTCGAACGTGCTCGCGTACATCGACGCGATGCCCGACTCGGCGATGGCCTTTCATCCGACAGCGGGCGTTCGGGATTTCGCGCAGCAGATCGTGCACGCTGTGAGTACCAACCTCGAGGTGGCAGCCATGTCACTGCGCGGCCTCAAGGAGGCGCCCTTTTCGCTCGACACGACGCAGCAGCACCAGAAGGCGGCGCTTCGTGACTACACGGATCGCGCGTACGGTTTCCTGCTCGACGCGTTGAAGAGCGCGACGCCGTCGCAGCTGCTGAAGCAGTCGTCGGTGTACAATCTACCGGCCCAATCAGCGTCGCGATGGTTGACGCTGAGTTATGAGCACGCGGTATGGACGTTAGGCCAAACGGTGCCCTATCTGAGATTGAACGGCGTCACGCCGCCGGCGTATAAGCAGCCGTTGTGAATTGCCTAGGTTGGGCTCGCTCGGAGCGCCTCGGGAAGAATGAGGCGTACCCACTCCGCGTACATGACAGGCGAGGGGTGTAGTCCGTCCACGGCGAGCAAAGCTCGGTCCTGAGCTGCCTCACGAGACGCGGGCGTCACATCAATGAAACGAGCCGAGGCCTTACGAGCCTCGCCCTGAATCAACGCGTTGAACTCATCGATTTCCTTTTCGATCGCGAGGGCCCCGCGCGGGTCAGTTTTGGCAAATGGTGTCACGCCCCAATCCGGAATCGAAATCACGAGAACGCGACTCGGCTCGTTACGCGCGTAGCTCACCGCGCGCGACAGCAATTTCACAAAGCCGTCGCGAAACGCGCGCGCGCCCAGCCCGCGGTATTGGTCATTGACCCCGATGAGCAGCGAGACGAGATCGTAGTGGTCGCGGAGCGGCGGAGAGAGCGCATCGATCGCCGCTAGGAGTTCTGCGGTCGTCCAACCCGTCTTGGCAACAATGTCAGGATCGCCGAATGGAACACCGGCGTGACGCACGGACGCGGCGAGCTGCATCGGCCAGCCCTCGCTTGCACTCACGCCCTCGCCTGCGGTGTACGAGTCGCCGAGGGCGAGATAGCGTCGCGTCACGGCGCGACGTAGTTCTTCGAGATCAGGTCGTAGTAGGAGCGAACCGCGCCACTGTCGTACGTCGCGACGAAGGCGTCGAGCGTTTGTAGAATCTGCGTCGAGTAATGCCCAGGGACGTTGAGCGGATGCGCACCGGCCGTGCCAAAGCCATATCCGTAACCGAAGAAGCTCCGGATGATCACGCTCCGGTGATCGCGTGGCAGCAGTTTGACATTCTCCGCGAACTGCGGAAAGCCGCCGTCCCTGATGAGATATTGCTCAACGTTCGAGATGTAGAGTACCGAGACCTTCTCGCCGCGCTCGGCGATGTACTGACCGATGGCCGACAGCGCGTGCTCGCCGGCCGCATTGCCGATCACCGGCACAATCAGATCGTGCGCCTCGAGGCCTTTCACGTATTGAAACGCGTCCTCGGACGCAAGGTAGTTCGCCTGATGTCCGGATCTGTCTTTTTCGAGCAACAGTTGACGATACGTCGGGTGATACGGGCGCGGTGCGCGGCCGATGCTCGAATAACGGAGGTCGAGCGAATCGCGCACGAACGCATCGCGAGTGCGCGCAATCGTCTCGAGGTCGAGCGTCGACAGCGGAATCCCGAAGTGGCGTACACGCTGGCTGATCCCCGATTGCACCGAGTCGACCACATCGCCATCGGTATGTGTGGCGTCGATGTAATCGACCAGCTCCTGAATCGACTTCGAGCTCCATCGGTCCATGTCGCGGGGAAGTGGCTTTCCGAACAGGAGGCAAAGGTACTCCACGCGATTCCGGGACATCGAGAACAACGCCTTGAAGAGCAGATGCTCGAGGAGATTGTCGCGACGAATGTCGATCATGAAGGCGATGTTGGGGCGCACCGCCGCGATATATGAAAAATTCTGATCGGGTCCGACGCCGATGTAAGCACCGCCTTGAACCTTCAATCGACGCATCCCATCGAGCACGTGGAGATATGACGTCTCGTTCGAGATGAGATTGTCGGAGTCGAAGTAGCCACCAGGCTCCGACAGCCGCTGGACGAGCTTCGCGAACGCGGAATCGACTCGCGCCGGACGATCCAGCGTAAGCGAAGACGCATACGCGGCATGTGGCGATCCCTGGCGCGCCCCGACATTGGCGAACGATCCCGCCAGGATCACAACCGGAATGGCCGCGAGCAGCCAACGCAGCGACCGGAATCTGGAGCTCATCGACATACCTCCGCTCACGCGAAAATACGTGGCGTGACCCGGCGAAGGCCAGTCATCCATATGGTATGCAGATGTAGGCGTTCCTGAACGAGCTATTGCCGCGGTGGCGCGGGCGACGTCGTCTGCGTCATCACGAGCCGAAGCTGTGTCAGAAATGCTGCGGGACCGGCACTATCGGGAAGAGCGTGCAGCGCTCGCAGAGCATCTTCTTCACGCACGGCGAGCCCGGCGCTAATCGTATTCGGATCGACGCCGACGCGTTCGAACTCCTTCAACAACTGCGCGAACCGCTTCCCTTC
>JANWKK010000124.1 GCA_025451425.1 Gemmatimonadaceae bacterium | reverse complement strand
GTCGGCATCGCACCGACCATCACGTTAGGCTCCTTGTCGTAGGGCACGTCGATGGTGAATTGTCGCAGAAAGGTTCCGTCATGATCGAAGACCTGAATGCGGCGGTTCGTGCGATCCGCGACGTAGATGTTGCCTGCGTTGTCGCTCGCGATCGAGTGCAGGATATTGAACTGACCGGGATTCATGCCGCGCTCGCCCCAGGTCTTCAGCCAGCGGCCATGCTTGTCGATCTTGACAACCCGCGAGTTGTTGTAGCCATCGGCGACGAAGACGTTGCCGTCGTGATCCCATGCGACGTCCGTCGGTCGGTTAAAGGTGCCCCAACCCGGGCGAGGCTGCGTGCCCGGCGCCGGTTCAGGCGTTGGCGCTTCCACCGCCTCGGCTCGACGCCCCAACACCATGACGACGCGACCCGCCGGATTGAACTCGATGATCATGTTCGTGCCTTCGTCGGTTGCCCAGAGATTGCCACTCTGGTCGACGCGCACCGTGTGCGCAAACGCGAAACCGTAGAGATCCTTGCCGATCTCGCGGATGAAGGTGCCGTCGGGCCCGAACTCGAAGAGTTGCGAGGCAGCTGCGCCGTGCACTGTGCTGTGCGACCCGGTGCGGCTGAATACGTAGAGATGCCGCCGCGCGTCGACAGCAACGCCGGGGACCTCGCCGAAGTTCATCCCCGCCGGGAGCTTGAGAAAATCGACGCTCGCCTCGAAGGGGATAACCGGG
Organism: Gemmatimonadaceae bacterium; assembly: GCA_025451425.1. Next base: position 7,657 of record JANWKK010000124.1, on the reverse strand, counting down.
ACCAGTTGCTGCGCGCTACCGGCATTAGCCGTCAGTGCCAAGATACTCAATACGAAGTTTCTCATAGATATGAGCTCGTTAGGCAACGTGGCCTGAAACCGCGGAGAACGCGGAGGACGCAGCGAACGAGCAAATGCCTCTCCAGTTGCGGCCTCTGCTCCTCGCGTCATCTGCGCTTGATTCTACGCTCTCGGTGTACGCGATCATAGCTGCGGCGGCTATTATTGGGAATGCCCGGTGACACCATGCTCCGCGTTGCGACGGCCGAGATCGAGACGCCGATCGGCCCGATGCTGGCTGCGGCGAGCGACACGCATCTGCTCCTGTTTGAGTTTCCTCGCCGGCGGATGATCGAGACGCAGCTCGATCGCGTACGACGCGCGCACGACTGCGAGCTCGCGCCGGGCGAGTCTCCGGTGTTCGGGACGCTGCACACGCAGCTCGACGAATACTTTCGCGGTGAACGACGCGAGTTTACCGTGCCGCTCCGCGTCCCTGGCACGCCCTTTCAGACGCGCGTTTGGTCGGCACTGCAGCGAATTCCCTGCGGCACCACGACGAGTTACGCGCGTCTCGCCCAGACGATCGGGCAGCCTAACGCAGTGCGGGCCGTCGCCCGAGCCAACGGCGATAATCGCATCGCGATCATCATCCCGTGCCACCGTGTCATCGGCTCGAATGGAGAGCTCGTCGGATATGGTGGGGGACTTTGGCGGAAGAAGAAGCTGCTGGAGCTCGAAGGACGTTCGGAGACGCTGACCCTGCTCTGAGGTGTTACGCGGGCGCACCTTTGTTCGCCCTATAGGCATGAGCCGCTACGTCCCTTTCCTCGTGGTCGCGTTCGCGCGGCCGCTGCAGGCCCAGTTCCATTTCACGCATCGCGACACACTGCCGCAGAAGGTGGTGCAGCGCGCGCTCGACGGCTACAACCACCATGACGTGGTGGCGGTCGAAGCCGAGTACCGGCCGACGTATCTCTACCAGAATCTTTCAGACTCGGCGGGACCGCGGCTCGTCTCGCGAGTGGATGTACGCGATAGCCTCATCCTCGTCTTCCAGCGTGCGAAGGACGCCAAGCTCACGCTGTCGAAGCGCATGCTCACCGGGCCGATCGTCACTGATTTCTACGTCGCGAAAGCGAACGGTCGGAAGGTGAAGCACGTGAACATCTACGAGGTCCGGCACGGCAAGATCGTGCGCGAATGGGGGTACTGACGCACTCGTCTCACTGGTGCTGAAGCGCCGCAATTCTCATATTGCGCGCGCATCCAAACACAGGTTAGACGAATCGTGCATCGCAGCCTTCTTGCGCTTGCTTTTGCCTTTCTGCCGGCCGCGCTTCAGGCCCAATCGCCGTTCGATTCACTTCACTTCCGCTCGATAGGTCCTGCGGCGACGGGCGGGCGCATTCACGACATCGAAGTCGACCCGAAGGACCCGTCGACGATCTACATCGCGAGCGCGTCAGGCGGCATCTGGAAGACCACTAACAAGGGCACTTTCTGGACGCCGATCTTCGATGGTCTTCCCGACAATACCTTCGGCGATCTCGCGATCTGTGAAGCCGACCCCCGAGTGATCTGGGCGGGAACGGGAGAGCAGAACAACCGACAGAGCTCATCGTGGGGCGCCGGCATGTATCGCTCGACCGACGCCGGCCGCACCTGGACACACGTCGGCCTAACGAGCACGGCGAGCATTGGCCGCGTTCGTGCGAATCCCGCGGACTGCAACCTCGCCTACGTCGCCGCCGTCGGAAACCTCTGGAAGGCGAATTCCGACCGCGGCGTCTTCAAGACTACGGACGGCGGCAAGAGCTGGAGCAGGGTGCTCTATGTCGACAGCCTAACGGGCGCAATCGACATCGCGATCGATCCACGCGATCCGAACACGCTCTATGCCGCGATGTACCAGCGCCTGCGCAGCGCTTTTGGCTTCAACGGCGGCGGACCTGAAAGTGCGATCTACAAGACGAACGACGGGGGCGCCACGTGGAAGAAGCTCGAGACCGGCATTCCAACCGGCGACAAGGGACGCATCGGGCTCGCGATCGCAGCGTCAAATCCAAATGTGCTCATCGCGACTATCGAGCATGCTACGGAAGGTGGCACGTATCGATCCGACGATGCCGGCGCTACGTGGAGACGTACGAGCCGCGTCAACCCGCGTCCGATGTACTACAGCGCCCCATTTATCGATCCCACGAACGACAAGCGCATCTGGCTCCTGGGCACGGTGATCGTGAAGAGCGAGGATGGAGGCGTCACATTCGAAGGTCAACCGACTTCGCCGGCATACGACATCGGCCTCAAGACCGATCACCATACGATGTGGATCGATCCGCACGACTCGCGTCACGTTTTGGTAGGGGGTGATGGAGGCTTGAATGAAAGCTGGGATCTTGGGATGACGTACATACGACTAAACAACATCCCGATCGGCCAGTTCTATCACGTCGCCGTCGACGATCGCGATCCGTATTGGATCTATGGCGGACTGCAAGACAATCACTCGTGGATGGGGCCGAGCGCCACCCGTCACTGGTTAGGCATCCTCAACCAGGACTGGACGCAGATCGGTCTCAGTGACGGAACGGGCCAGCAGGTCGACAAGGGTGGATATCGCACCATCTATTCGTCGTCTACCGACGGCAATGTGCAGCGCGTCGACCCGGAAACGGGCGACCGCTTTGACATCAAGCCGCAAGCGCCGAAGGGTGACTCGGCGTACCGATGGAATTGGGACTCGCCGCTGGTCGCCTCGACGCGCACGGCAGGCACGGTGTACATCGGCGCGAATCGCCTTTTCATCTCGCGCGATCACGGCACGACGTGGACTCGCACCGCCGATCTCACGCGCAACATCAATCGCGACACGCTCACGTTGATGGGCGTGAAGGACCGCGACATCAAGCTCTCACGCAATGATGGCGAGTCGAGCTTCAGCGAGATCACCGCGATCGGCGAGTCTCCCCTCGACGCAAAGGTGCTGTGGGTCGGCACCGACGACGGCAACGTCCAGCTCTCCATCGACGGCGGCACGACATGGCGGGAGCTGAGCGCCGCGATCACGACGTCGACGGGCATCGCGAATGGTACGTACGTAGGCCGCGTCCTTGCGTCGAACGCCGGGCGCGGCACGGCGTACGTCACCTTCGACGCGCACCGGAGCGGCGATTTTGCGCCCCACATCGTTCGCACGACGGACTTCGGCAAGACGTGGAAATCGATTAGCAGCGGCCTTCCCGGCGACGCGTCCGTCCGCAGCATCGCCGAGTATCCCGGAAAACCGAACGTCGTCTTCGCCGGCACCGAGCGATACCTGTTCGTCACACTCGACACCGGCGTGCATTGGACGCGCCTAACGAGTAACCTGCCAACGACGATCTACGATGACATTGTCGTTCATCCCCGCACGAAGGATCTGATCCTCGCGACGCACGGCCGTAGCCTCTGGCTGCTCGATGACGCATCGCCCATCGCTGAATGGTCCGACGTCATCGCGGCCCGCGGATCCTTTCTTTTCCCGACACGGCGAGCGACGCTGATGCAATACTGGGACGACGTCTCGAACATGGCGCAGGGATTCTACGCCGCCGAGAATCCCGCCGACGGCGCTGCGCTCACGTACTATCTCTCGCGGCCGGCACAGAAGGTTCGGCTTAGCATTCGCGGCGCGAATGGCAAGGTCATTCGCGAGCTGGCGGGCAGCACCTCGGCTGGTGTGATTCATCGGGTGACGTGGGACCTCCGCCACGAGCCGCCACCGTCGTCGGTCGGTTCCGGCGCGGTCGCGGAAGAGGGGGGAGGCGGGGGAGGTGGTGAAGGTGGTGGGCGACGCATCGAGCCGCAGCAACAGTTGCCGGTGCCGTCTCACGACATCGGCGTGCGTGGGCCGTTCGTTGCGCCGGGAACGTTCACGGTCACGCTGAATGTCGACGGCGATTCGAGCTCACGGCCCTTCGAGGTGCGCGCGGATCCGATGAGCACGTACACGCTGGCGCAGCAGCGAGCGCGCGAGGCCTTCTTGCTGGACGTGCAGGCGGCGCAGATTGACGTCGAGAGTGTCGCATCCGAGCTGCGCGCGCATCGCACCACGGCGACGGGCGTGGATTCGGCGCGCTACGTCGCGCTGGAGCGTCGCCTAACGGCTGGCCGCAATGCACCGCGCGCCAAGCTCGGCGCGGTAGCCCGGGCGTTCAACGGACAGGGAGCGCAACAGGGCAGCTTTGCACCGCCGAGCGCGGTGCATCGTCAAACACTCGTCGAGAGTCGCGCCGAACTGACCGCCATCAAGCAGGAGCTGAAGGCGCTGAGCGCGGAACGCTGATCCGGTACTCTCACCCCGCGAGCGGACCGAAGAGGTAGAAGATCGCGTTGCGGTGTCCGACGAAATCCTTCAGATCTCTCGAAATGCAGGCCGAGCCGCTCTGACCGGTTGTGCACTCGTACGTCTTTTGATCGTACAGCAGCGCCATGTGTGTAACGCCGCCTGCGTGGCCGCCACCGATCTCGATCGCGTAGAGGTTACCGGTGATTGTGGCTGCAGCGATGTCGTCGGCCTCCTTGAAGTAATTCTCTTTCGTCGTCACACCGTTCTTCGTGTGCGGTCGAATAACGAGGGGCATGTGATAGCGGTCACGCGCAATGTGATTGTTCGAGGTGTCCCCGTACTTCGAGCAGTCGGCGTCGTAGGGCGAGGTGTGAAGATTGCCTTTGAGATACACACCGAGCATACAGTTCACGTACGTGGTGCAATCCATTTTCACCGGACCCGGGCGCCACCCTCGGTCGATCCGTTGAATGGCGTAGTCGATGCAACCGCCCCAGTCCAGCCCATACAGGGCACGGTTGCCGCCGCCGTTCTCGGCCCCTTTTGATACCGCGTGTTCATCTCGCGAAACCATTGATGCAACGACATAACGCCTGACATGCCGAGCAGGTTCGGCAGCGGGACCAGGATCTGGGCTGCAGCGGCGAGCTCGAAGAGACACGCGTCGTCGCGCTCCACGTAATTGCGCTCCGGCAGATGATGAGCGTGCCGAAACGCGATGAGCGCATCCCTACTGTGGTTGCCCCAGCCACCACCAATGATGCTCGGGTCGTTGTTGCCGGCCGCGATGAGGAGCTGCTGAACTGTCGTAACGTCCGACCCGGCCATAGATCCCCTCTCACCAACTCGACCACCAATCAGCTGCCAGGTATGCGAAGTGGATGGCATGGCTGCGATCTCCCGAGCGGGGTGTCAAAACGCCGACAACCATCGTTCCGCGCCGAACATTCACGCGACGGCGCCGACAGTCGATTCGAGCGGCGGCGGCCGCCATCGCCCGACGAGTCGGCGAGGGTTAGGGCTCAAAAGGAAGAATCAGAAGAAAATCCTTTCACGGGGTGTCGATCTTCTGTCTCCTCGTTCGACGTGTTGGCAGAGGACAGAGAACCAAACCAACCCCAAAGGCGGAGACACAACCATGACTTCGATCAGTGTTACCCGAAACGACCGATCCACCACCCCGTTGTGGATCGCCCAGGGCGTGCTTGCCGCGATCTTCCTGTTCGCTGGCGGCGTCAAGCTCGTCCTGCCGGCCGCGGCGCTGGCGGCGCAGTCGCACCTGCCCGGAGGTTTCATCAAGTTCATCGGCGTCTGCGAGACGCTCGGAGCCTTGGGCCTCGTTCTCCCCGGATTGCTCCGCATTCACGAGCGCCTAACGTCGCTCGCGGCGAGCGGACTCGCGATCATCATGATCGGCGCGGCCGTGACGACGATTTTGCAAGGTCAGGGACCGGCCGCAATCCTGCCGGCGGTCGTTGGAGCCGTCGCCATGTACGTGGCGCGAGGACGCGCTCGTTAGGTGCCTACTGTGACATCGTGTAAGTCTTCGTTGTTCGATTGGTCACCGCGCCCGGAGGGGTCTGCGCCACGGTCTGCTCGACGCGAATCTCGTTACCGACAATTTCCGCCGAGACCGCGTACGGTCCGGTTCCAGGGAGGTCAGCCAGCGAGCCAAGAAGCGTCAGATCGAGGTGGGACCCCGAGAGTGTGAAGTCACCGATCGCGGTGTCAACGGAAAGCAGGTCCGCCTGGCCATCGCAGACGAGACTGCGGTCGATCACCGCGGTGACTCCTCCGTCAGTTCCGAAGAACAGGCTGCCACCAGTGATCTCGTCGCTGCATTTGCCGATCGCGCCGCTGGGCACGTTGAAGCTGATGACCTGCCAGGTGTAGGGTAGGCCGGCGGCCGCGTAGCTCGTCAGCTTGTATTGCGCGCCGAGCGCGAGGAGGGGCGCGGCGCCGTCTCGACATGCGGTCACCGCGACCGTCAGCGCAATCGCTACGCTCCTCAACGCTGTTGTTCGCACTCTGCTAGATCCTCGCGGTATCGATCCCGGGACAGCCATTCATGGCGTCCTCGTTAGGTGCGAGGATTGTCGCCGCGGCTTCGCGCCGCAGGCTGCGCTCGCCAACCCCAGGAGACCGATCACTGCCAGCCGCATTCGAGCACCTCCGGTGGAGGGAATCCGGCTCGGGACGATCCATCATGCGCCCGTCCCAGTCCAGCGGCAAGTGCCGCGGAGGGCCAATTGCCCCCGCTGGCAGATTACGCTGGACGTTCACATCCTCGAATTGCTGGAGGGGTCATGCGCATCGGCATCGTTGGCGCGGGAATGATCGGATCGACGCTCGCAAAGCTGTGGGTCGAGGGCGGCCATGAAGTGCGTCTCTCCTCGCGGCACCCTAACGAGTTGCAATCGATCGTGAAGCGGCTGGGGGAACGCGCATCCGCGGGCACACCGCAGGACGCAGTGGAATTCGGCGATGTCGTCATGATTACCGTTCCACTCAAGGCGATGCCGGAGCTGTCGCGCGACCTCGGTCCCCTCCTCGCCGGGAAGATCGTTCTCGACACGGGCAACGCCTACGAGCAGCGCGACGGCAGCTTCGCCCGCGAGGCAACACGCGACCCCCGCGGATCCGCTGGCTGGTCAGCGTCCATGTTCCCCCGGGCTCGCTGGGTGAAGGCGTTCAACACCGTCTATTACCAAACGCTCGAGAAGGAAGCGCACCGTAACGGCGATCAAGTCGGCATTCCACTCGCCACCGATGATAAGGAAGCTCTCGATGTGACCGCAGGCTTGGTCCGCGACGCTGGGTTCGATCCGGTTTTTGTGGGCGACCTCAATCTTGGCAGGACGTTCGAGCCTGGAACCTCGGTCTATAACACCGGGATGACCGGCCGCGAGCTGAGGGTGGCCGTCGGCGAGAAGCGCAACCACGGAACCGCGCAAATACCGAATCGGTCAACTGACAACCGCGCGGCGGAGGGCCCTCGCAACTGATCGACTGCGACGCTGCTAAACGGCGCGCCGCCCCCATCAGTGGCGCCGTCCGATAGTGCGCCCACCAAAGTCGCGCGGTTGAGCAGACCCGCAGTCGAACACTCTTGCGTGGCAACGAGGGCAGCCGTACGCTACTCGAGCCTTCCAATTCCCTGAGGATGCGCCGGTGTGTTGAGGCTTCGGACACTTGGCGGATTATCGATCGAACAGAGCGACGGTGGGACGCCGTCGTCTGCCGCCACCTCGGCGCGGCGGCGCTTGGCCCTGCTCGCCATCCTCGCCGTCAATGCGCCCCGCGGTGTGCCGCGCGACAAATTGCT
>JANWKK010000123.1 GCA_025451425.1 Gemmatimonadaceae bacterium | reverse complement strand
TGGGAGGAGCTCGGCATCGTCGCACGCGAGCCTCGTTATGCAATCGCGCGCAAGTTTGCTCCGGACATCGCTGAGACGAAGCTCCTCTCGATCGAAGTAAACGTCGGTCGAACGGGTGCGCTCAATCCATTCGCGATGCTCGAACCCGTCGAGATTGGTGGCGCAACTGTGAAGCTGGCGACGCTGCACAACTTCGATCTCATACGTGAAAAAGACTTGAGGCCGGGGGATTGGGTCCAAGTGAAACGCGCCGGCGAAGTCATCCCGCAGGTGATCGGGCCGATTCCGGAGCGGCGTGACCCTAACGATCCGCCGAAGAAGGTTCGCGTCCCAACGCATTGTCCCGTGTGCAAGACTCCCGTCGAACGCGACGAGGAGGAGGTCGCGATCTACTGTCCGAACGTCGCCTGTCCTGGACGGCAGCTCGAGGGTCTCGTCCATTTTGCCTCACGAGGGGCCATGGACATCCGCGGACTGTCGTACGCTCGAATTGAGCAGCTGATCAACGCGGGATTTGTTCACGACGTCGGCGATCTGTTCTCCGTGACGGCCGATCAACTGCTCGAGCTCGAGGGCTTCGCCGAGAAGAGCGCCCAGCAGCTCGTCGCTGCCATCGAGGCCTCCAAAGCCCAGCCACTTTCGCGTTTGCTATTCGGGCTCGGAATCCGCCACGTCGGCGCGACCGCGGCGGAGTTGCTCGCTCGGCACTTCGGTGATCTGCCAGCGATCTCCGAGGCGTCGGCCGACGATATTCTCGCCATTCGCGGAATCGGCGAGACGATCGCTGTCGCCCTCACTGCGTTCTTCGCCGACGCCTCGGCCAAAAAACTCGTGAAGAAGCTGGCCGCGGCAGGGGTCAACTTCACGGAGCCGACGCAGGTCGTCGCCGGGGGTGCCTTCAAAGGCCTCACAGTCGTCATCACTGGGATCCTGCCGACGCTATCGCGCACGGCAGCGACGGAATTGATTGAGGGTCAGGGTGGCCGTGTCACGAGCAGCGTCTCCAAGGCGACTGACTTCGTCGTCGTCGGCGACGATGCCGGCAGCAAACTGGAGAAGGCCCGCGCGCTCGGCGTCGAGGCGATCGACGAAGCCGAGCTCCTGCGACGAGTCGATATGAAAGCGGAGAAAGCCTGATGGCGCACTCGATCGACCTGCCAGCGAATGCGATGGTGGGACTGACGCGCGAAACGCTCGTGGCGCTTTGTGCTTCCCTGCTCCGCGAGAACGGGCCGCAGGCCGCTATGCATCTGCAGAACGCTGGCTACGCGGGTGGCGCGACGCTCTTCGACGCGTTCACGGTGTGGCTCAAGGCACGCGGCTACGGCGCGCCGGAGGCTCAACCTGCTTCGATGTTCGGTCAGCGCGCGACGCAATTTTTCGGTGAGCTCGGTTGGGGCTCTCTCGATCTCGGCACCGTCGGCGAATCGGTCGCCGTCGTCGACAGCGGCGACTGGGCCGAGGCCGATGCGTCGACGGGCCTTGAATTTCCCGGCTGCTACCTGACCACGGGACTGTTCGCCGACTTCTTCGGACGTCTGGCGGGAAGCCCGCTGGCGGTTATGGAGGTCGAGTGCCGATCGATGGGCGCTTCTCGCTGCCGCTTCCTCATCGCGAGCGCCGAGGTCATGCAGCACGTCTATGACGCGATGGGGAATGGGCTGGCGTATGATGCCGCCGTAACGGGCGCCGAGCGCGGTGCGTAGAGGCTAGAGCGCGGCAAAGGTGCAGAGCTAGCCGCCAAGCACGCTGGCGTACAGCGGGTTTGTTACAAGCTCGCCGTCGATGAGGATCTCGCGGTCCCAGGGGAGCACGATTGTGCTCTCAGTGGCAATCGAACTGAAGTCAGGCTCGTAGGATCCGGTCTTGAATCCAACCGCGGTCCGGACGGCCGCGGCGCCAGCACCGGTCATGGCGTTGACCGCGAGACGCATCGTGTCGCCGCTGTCGCACGTTTCATCGACAATGAGCACACGCCGATTTCGAACGGCCGACGGGACGCTTCCGAGTACGGCGGGAACGTCGCGCGGCGCGTCCGCGCCGTAACGGCGGCTGACTACTATGGAATGGAATTCACGATCGAGGATCGCGGCGATCACGGCGCCAGGGATAACTCCGGCGGTGGCGATGCCGATGACAATTTCGGGGTCGTAGGCGCGCGACACCTTCAGCGCGAGCGCTCGCGAGAGCTCGCCAAAGAGCGGCCACTCGACATTGAAAACGCCCTTTGAGTGTTCGACGGAGGTACGGCGTGGGGTCATGGCAGGGATTGGTGTTTGGTGATCGGTGGTCGGTGGGTGTGGTGAGCCCTCGTGACCGGCCACCTGCCACCAACCACCAATCACCGTCGTGAAGCTAGCCCTGACCGCTTTCCCTGCATAGCTTTGCCGCCTGGGCCGCGTCGCGCCCCGCCTGCCTCGACACCCGCCTCACTGCCCTTCCGTCGAAATCAATGTCCTGGTGGAGCCGCCTAGTCGGCGGTAAGTCGCAAAGTGGCACGAAGCCTCAACGTCTCGATTATCTGAGCGAGGCGTTAGCATTGGAGCGACAGGGTGACTTTGACGCCGCGTTGACGTCGTATCGTTTGGCGCTGCGCGATCGCCCGAATGATCCGAAGATTCTTCAAAACATGGCCATCGCATTCTCCAAAACGGGTCGGTTGGACGACGCGATCCGTTGCTATCGACGTTCTTTGGAGATCGCGCCGCAGTTGTCGGGTTCGCACTACGGGCTCGCGTTCCTTCTGCTCAAGCGCAACGACCGCACGTCGGCAGAGAAGCACCTGGAGGCGTTCTTGGCCAAGCCGCCGTCGAGCCCAGAGTCGGAGCGCTGGGTGCGGCACGCGGAAATGACGCTTCAGGAATTGCGTTCGGGCGTGGATACCATCTCCGACGGGCCAGAGCCGTAACGTGGGGCGTGTGCTCGCGATTGTCAGCCAAAAGGGAGGCGTGGGGAAGACGACGACGGCGATCAACCTCGCCGCCGCCATGGCTCGACGCGGCGTGAAGACTCTGCTCGTCGACGTCGACCCGCAGGGATCGGTGCGGTATGGACTCGGGATGCTCGCGCCGCATTACCGCTTGGGAGTTTCGGATTATCTCAACGGGCAGATCGAGATGCAAGACATCGTCCGCCCGACAACGCTTCCATGGCTTCGCGTGGCGCTGGCGGGAACGATTGCGGACGGCGGAACGCACGAGGACTATCACGTCCGCTTCACGAGCTCGCCGCGGTTCGAGGAGCTGCTGACGCGTGCGCGCGAGCGTGGCTACGTCGTCGTGATCGATACACCGCCCGGACTCGGCCCGATTGTCCAACGAGTGCTCACCAACAGCGATCACGTGCTCGTACCACTGCAGTGCGAGCCGGCGGCGGTGCAAACGACGGCGCAGATTCTGCGCGGCATTCGCGGCGTCGTCAGTCAGAACCAACAGCTCACTTTCGACGGAATCCTGCTCACGATGTACGAGCCGGGCAATGCCGTATCGGAACGGGTCGCCGCGCATGTGCGCGCGCAACTGCCGCAGCTCGTGTTCGATATCGCGGTGCCGCGAACGATGGCTTCGGTCGACGCCGTGGCCGCCGGGCAACCCGTGGTGCTGCGGGCACCTAACGACGCGGCGTCGCGCGCGTACACGGCGCTCGCCGACGAGTTGGTGCCGCGGCTGCAGTGATGCGACGTGCCACCGGAGTGCTCGCCACGATGGTCGCGCTGTGGGCCGCGACGTCGTGTCTCGATATCACGTCGAACGTGCCGCAGATCGGCGCGATCACACCGGTGATCCTGCCGTCGCCGTCCGTGGTGGTTGGTGACGTATCGAGGGATACCGGCGGGAGTCCGGCACCGTTGCAGGTTGTGGCGTTCGATACGAAGGGAGACACATTACGTGACGTGATTGTGAGGTTCTACGCCGTCGATTCCACGGGCGGTCTCACCGTGGACAGCATAACTGGTGTTGCACATGGTATTGCGCTCTCGCCGTCTGCATCCGTCGTGGCATCGGTGAGGCAGGCGAACAGCGTCGGTGGGTTCGTCCAAACACCGACAATGGCCTACCCAGTAGTGCCGATGCCAGTCGCAGCGATGAGAGGACCGGATACGACTTTTCTTTTTACGCCCTCAGCGGATACGCTTGCATCGACACTACTTTCTCCGCCGCTGACGGTTACGGTACGCGCCGCCGATACCGTGGTTCAGAAGTACGTCGTCTCTTATCGAATCGCCTACATGCCACCGACGAAGCCTGGCGCGACGGGGCCAACCCTCGTCCTGCGAGGAAATGGCGCGGACAGCACTGTCGCCGTCACGAATTCTTCGGGGCAAGCGTCGCTCCAACTGCTGCTCAGGGAGACTGCCATCAGCGATAGTCTCCTTCTGGGCCAGACGGCCGACTCGGCTGTGGTCGTTGCACGCGTACAGTATCAAGGTCAACCGCTGCCTTTCGCTCCCGACGACACTTTTGTCATCCAGATCAGGCTGAATCCGAGTCCGTAGCTACGTCAGTTGTCGCATACCCGCCGTTGCACTCACGGGGTATAGGTTGTCAGCAACAGCGCTCTTCATTTCGAGCGAAGCGTCGACGACAACGGAGGCTTTGATGATCGCCAGTGGTGGACCGCGCAACTCGGCACCAGGCACGCTCAACCATCTCTTCTTCGAGGCCGTTCAGAAGTTCGATCGGCCCGACGCGCTACAGGTGAAGGTCGGCCGGACGTATCAGCCGATCTCTCATCGCACGCTCGCCGAGCGAGTGCGCCGGTCTGCGCTGGGACTGCAAGCGTTAGGCATCAAGCGAGGGGAACGCGTCGCGATTCTCTCGGAGAATCGTCCGGAGTGGGCAATCGCCGACTACGCATGCCTCACCGCGGCGCTCACCGACGTCCCGATCTACCCGAATCTGCCCCCGGACCAGGTCGCGTATATCCTGCGTGACTGCGGCGCGACGGCCATCTTCGTTTCGACGGCGGCTCAGGCGGACAAGGTTCGGCAGATTCGCCGCGAGTGTCCCGCGCTCCATACCGTAGTCGGTTTCAGCGCATCGCGCGAAGACGGCGTCGACCTAACGATGGCAGAGCTCGAGGCGAAGGGAGCGGCGGCGGAATCGCAGGCGACGATCGCTGCCTATCGAGGCAGTGCTGACACAGTGCGCCCGGACGACGTTGCGACGATCATCTACACGTCGGGAACGACTGGTGAGCCGAAGGGCGTGATGCTCACGCATGACAACATCTACTCGAATGTGATGGCGAGCGCGGTTGAGATACCCTTCGCCGGTAACGACAGCTGCCTCAGTTTTTTGCCGCTGTCGCACATCTTTGAGCGGATGGCGGGCCATTATCTCATGCTGCATGTCGGCGCATCGATCGCGTACGCAGAGTCGATCGACACGGTGCCTATCGACATGCAGGCCGTAAAGCCGAGCCTCGTTCTCTCCGTTCCGCGACTGTACGAGAAGATGTACGCCCGTGTTCTCGAGAACGCGCTCGCGGGCGGCGCGCTCAAGAAGCGGATCTTCTTCTGGGCGCGCGGCGTCGCCGATCGCTGGGCAACGGAGAAGCTTGCTGGTCGCGAGCCCGGTGGTTTCCTGGCGCTGCAGTATTCCATCGCGCAGAAGCTCGTCTTCTCGAAGCTCAAGACGCGAACGGGTGGGCAGCTTCGCTACTTCGTGTCAGGCGGTGCACCGCTCGCGCCGGAGATCAACAAGTTCTTCTACGCCGCCGGTCTCGAGATTCTCGAGGGATACGGACTGACGGAGACGTCGCCCGTGATCGCGGTGAACACGCCGTCGGCGTTCCGCATCGGGACAGTGGGGAAACCGGTGCCGGGCGTCGAAGTGATGATTGCGAGCGACGGCGAGATCTGTACGCGTGGTCCACACGTGATGAAAGGTTATTACAACAAACCTGAGGCGACGAGAGAAGCGATCGACGACGAAGGCTGGTTTCACACCGGCGACATCGGCGAGCTGGAGGATGCCTTCCTGCGCATCACCGATCGCAAGAAGGACATCATCGCGACGGCCGGCGGCAAAAAGATCGCGCCGCAGCCGATCGAAAACAAAGTGAAAACGAACAAGTACATATCGCAGGCGGTGATGATCGGAGACAAGCGAAAGTTTCCGGTGCTGCTCGTCGTGCCCAACTGGGAGCAGCTCGAGAAGTGGGCGCGCTACAAGAATCTCATCTGGACCGATCGCGCGCAGTTGCTGCAGATGCCCACGGTGCGGGGGAAAATCGAGAAGGAAGTCGCCGAAGAGCTGCAGGGGCTAGCGCGCTTCGAGATGCCGAAAAAGATCGCGCTGCTCGAAAACGATTTCTCGATCGAGCGCGGCGAGCTGACGCCGACTTTGAAGGTGAAGCGGAGAGTAATCGATCAGACGTACAAGTCGGTGATCGACGCACTCTACGTCGACGAAGGTGAGCCCGCCGGAGTGTAACTGCGAGAGGAGCGGGAGTGCGCGCGACCAGCGCGCACAACTCCCCATAGCTGCTGCGAGCGCAGCGAGCAGAGGTCAGCGCCGCCGACTAAGGCCGATGACTCCTGACGGGGCGGACGCCCGTTCGGCGAGCCAGTGACGGTTATCTCGCGCGAGCTCCATGACGCCATGCGGCAGTGCGAGCCTAACCGGCGCGAGGAGCCGGCCACTCGGCGCTAGAACGCCGAGCACCGAGCTCAATAGCTCTGGCGTCGCGTGCTCGTCGAGAGCGACCGCGCGAGCGCTCCCGGACGCGAGCGGGAGAGCACCGGACGCTGGAGTCGTTAGGCCCGAGAGGCCAAAGCCCATCTCGACCGCCGGCGGAGGATCGACGAGCATGAGCTGCACGTCAGACATTGCACGCAGCAGCGTCGCGTCTCGCCCTGTGTCGCCGATCAGGATCGCATACCCGCGCGAGTCGGTGAGGTCGAGCAATGCCGCAAGCCGTAGCGCCTCATTCTCGTCAGGTTGCTCACCCCGGGCGCCGGCTCGCAGTGCATCGCCAAAGCGCGCCACGCCATCCACGATCGGAAACTCGGCCTTGCATATGGGGCAGCCCAGTATCCCCGACATGATGTCGCGGCCCTCCGTGTGCTCAGCGGCAAGCACGAGCCAGGTTTCCGCGTGTCGGTTCGGGCAGCGCAAGACGTCGACGAGCTCGATGAACACGATGCTTACTCTCAGCTGCGAGACAGACGGATCAGCTCGATGTCGACCTCTCGCGGCTGGGTGATGGCATAGAGCACTGCAGCGGCCACCGCGTTAGGCGCGAGCATCCGAGAGCGCGGCGTGAAGCCTTCACGCGAATCGGGGTCGATCTCGTCCCAGAGCGATGTGTCGACGGGCCCCGGTGAGATGAGCGTGACACGGACTCCGGTGCCGTGCAGCTCCGCTCGGAGCACGTCGTGCAGCGCGCGCAGCCCGTGCTTGCTCGCGCCGTATGCCGCGTTCTCGGGAAACGTCGCGTGATCCGCGATCGAACCAAGGCTCACAATGTCGCCGGTGCCCCGCTCGAGCATCGAGGGAAGGAACGCGCGGACGAATCGAAATGGCGCGACGAGGTTGACCTCGAGCGCAGCGCTCAGCGCTTCGGGCGTGGTCGCGTCGACCGGAGCAGGTTGGAAGAGTCCGGCGTTATTCACCAGGATATCCGGAGCCGCGTCGTCGCGCTCGATCACGGCAATTGTGCGCTCGACAGCAGCCGCGTCGCCAACGTCGCACGAAAGCGCGCGTGCATCGAGCTTCGAGGCGAGCTTCTCGAGTGTCCGTTTGTCGCGGGCGATCAGCGTTAGGCTCGCACCCGCCCCGCCGAGCGCGGTCGCGATGGCGAGACCGATGCCGCGCGAGGCGCCGGTGACGACGGCATGGCGACCGGCAAGCGGCAGCGCAGCCATCGGATGAGCCTAAGGGCGACGGCGACTCATCGGCCGTCGTACTCGACGTAATTGTTTGGCGTCTCCCAGAGTACGAGGCGCGTCAGGCGGCCCGGCGCAACGTGCGGCGCGATTACGCGCCACATCCCGACGACGATGTTCTCCGTCGTCGGAATCACGCCCTGCATGAAGTCGACCTCGAGATTCAAATTACGATGATCGACCTTGTCGACGACTTCACGCTGTACGATCGCTTTGAGCTTCGCGAGATCGATGACGTAACCAGTCCGTTCGTCGACGGGACCCGTGACAAAGATGTCGAGCGTGTAGTTGTGCCCGTGCCAGTTCGGATTGTTGCACTTGCCGAACAGCGCGCGATTCTCTTCTTCGGAGAGCGCAGGATTGTGCACGCGGTGGGCCGCGTTGAATTGCATGCGGCGAACTACTGTAACGACGGGCAAAGGGGCTAGGGGCTAGAGCTGAGAGGCTACGGTAACTGCGGAATATTACAGCGTTCCAGTTATTAGCCCGTATGCCCGTGGACCCTGGCCCCTCAATAAGTCGAGCCCCGCGGTTTCCCGCGGGGCTCGAGAGTCGGAACGAAGAAGGGTTTTGCGAAGCCCAGCCGAATGTATGAGGTCCTCACCACGCCTCCCGCCTTCCCCCGCACTGGGGGCATGACGTCAGCATAGATTATCGAACCACTTCAGTGGACTTGTTGGCTCGAAAACGATGGTTCTCCGCCCCGAATTTCTCCTATAAGATCGTCGCGCAATCTACGAGCGCGAAACGAGGAATGCAATCAATGGACATCGGCATCATCGCGGCAATCGCACTGCTCGTGATCTGGGCAATCGGTACGCTGCTCGACGGTCCAGGCTGGATTCACCTGCTGCTGACGATCGGCGTCTCGATGCTCATCTGGCGCATCGTCGTGCGCGGTGATCGTGCGCACCCGACGCCCAAGAAGTGATACACCACGTTTATTTCGCCAGTAAGACGATCCAGAGAATTCCCCATAACATTGTCGCGATCGTTGCTGGCACGCCGACCTTCAGATAATCGACGAAGCCAATCCGCTCGCCGCGCGCGCTTGCGCGCTCGGCGACGATGAGATTGGCCATCGAACCGATCAGCGTGAGGTTGCCGGCGAATGTCGAGCTCATCGCCATCACGAGCCACACGAAATCGGGATGCGCTGTGCGCGGCGCGATCGGCAGCCAGAGAATCACCGCCGGAACGTTCGACACGAGGTTCGAGAGGGCGAGCATCGCCGCGGTCACGACGCTCGCATCGTGAAAACGAGCGCCGGACAAATGCGCTGCGCTCGCCGAGGTCAACTCCTGTACCAGTGGCAGGTCTCGCACGCCGCGCATGACGACGAACAGCGCCGCGAAGAACAAGAGCAGCTCCCACTCGACGTTCGCGAACGCTTGTGTCGGGTCGCGTCGCGCGACGGCGATGAGGACCGCCGCGGCGGAAATGGCGACGAGCGGCATCGACAGTCCGGCAAGCCAGCCGATGAGCGCGCCACAAAACAACACCAGCGCCTTCGTCACGAGTACGCGATCGAAGGGATGCTCGACGGCTACCAAGCTTGTCGTCGTTAGGCGACGCACCGGGTTGGTAAGATCGCGCCGATGCACGAAGACGAGCACGGCGAAAACGATGGCAAGTCCGCCAATCGACGGCAGCGCGAGCAGTCCCACGAAGCGAGCAAAAGGAATTCCGCTCGAGACACCGATGAGCATGTTCTGTGGATTCCCCGTCGGCGTCATCGCGCTCCCGACGTTCGAGCCGAGTGCGATGCCGAGAAGATACGGCAGCGGCCGGAGACCGAGCGGCCGCACGACAGCGAGCACGAGCGGCGGGAGCACGAGGCAGATAGTGTCGTTGACGAAGAACGCGGACAGGATCCCGCTCACGCCGATCACGACCGCGAGGAGAGACGCCGGCGAGTGCGCGTACCTAACGATCCGCGCTGCGATCCACTCGAAAAACCCACCGAGCTCCAGATACGCAGTGAGGAGCAGCACGCCAAGGAGAAAGACGATGACGTTCATGTCGATGGCGGCGTACGCGTCCTGGAGCGCGAGACCGCCGATGCTCACCATGGCGACAGCGCCGAGGAGCGACGCAGCCGGTCGCGTTAGCCGGAGCCAGGGTAGTCCCTGGGCAGCGATGAGCAAGTATGTAACGACCAGG
>JANWKK010000122.1 GCA_025451425.1 Gemmatimonadaceae bacterium | reverse complement strand
GGACTAGTGCCTAACGCCTTCGCGTCCGCCCTGCTGCTCGCCGCGGCGGCACTGAACCGCGCAGCGGGGCAGCTGCCCACCGCGCGCGTGCGTCTCACGCCATGCACCGTGGGCCTGGGACGCGGCGCCAGCGCGGGAGAGTGCGGCGTGCTCACGGTGTTCGAGAATCTGGCAACGCGACAAGGCCGGACGATCGACATTCATTATGTCGTGCTGCGCGCGCAGCGGCGGCGGCCGAACGATGCACTCGTGATGTTCGCGGGCGGCCCCGGGCAGAGCAGCCTTCAGGCGATGAGCGCCGTTGGCTGGAGCCGGCCGGTTCTTGCGACGATGGACCTTCTTCTCGTTGAGCAACGCGGCACAGGGCAGTCACATCCGCTGGCATGCGACAGCAGAGTGGCGTCCGATCCCGCGGCGGCGTTCGGCCACGTGTTCGATCCCGCCATGGTCCGACGGTGCCGCGCGAGACTCGAAGCTGACGCCGATCTCACTCAGTACACGACCACCGCCGCCGCTCGAGACGTGGAAGCGGTGCGCGCGCTGCTCGGCTACGACAAGCTGTCGCTCTATGGCGCTTCGTATGGGACGCGGCTCGCGCAGGAGTACATGCGCTTGTATCCCAGTCGCGTCAAAGCGGTCGTCATCGATGGCACGGTGCCATTCGACAATGCGCTGCCGGTAACTTATGCCGCGAGCGCGCAACAGTCCCTCGATCGCGTCTTTGCCGCGTGCGTCAACGACACCGCCTGCCACGCCTCGCACCCCGCACTCGCGGAGGAGTTTCGTGCGCTGCTCCACCGGTTCGACGCAGGCGCTGTGGGGACGACGGTCACATCCTCGAGCGGCGTTCCCGTGCAGGTGAAGATGAGCAGAGGCGACTTCGCGTACGCTGTCCGTGGGATTCTCTATAGCGTCAACGCGCCCGTCACACTCCCGGATCTCATCGGCCGCGCTGCGTCGACGGGCGACGTTCACGAATTCGCGCAAGTCTATTGGGCGCGCGCATTCAATTTCACTCACGATTTTTCCGACGGGCTGCATTTCTCGGTCTTGTGCGCGGAAGACGTTCCGTTCGTGAGCGACGCGACCGCCGAGTCGGCGACAGCCAACACATTCCTTGGTCGCTACCTGATCGATGAGTACCGCAACGCCTGCAGCCTCTGGCCGCGCGGCACGATCCGGCGCGATTTTCGCACGCCAGTCGCGGTGCGAGTTCCGGCATTGCTCATCGCCGGCTACTTCGATCCGGTCACGCCCCCTGAGTTCTCCGAGCGAATCGCTCGCTCATTGCCGCTGGCTCGCGTCGTCGTCGTCCCGACTGGCTCGCACGTTTCCGTATCAGCATGCCCGCGCGAGGCCGCGCTATACGTTCTGATCAATGCGACGTTCGAAGGCATGCCAACCGTCTGCCTCAGGATGGAGCAATCGACAAACAGGCCCGAACCCCGCTCGGCGTCACGCCCGTATGCCTCCGCATTACTCGCACGAAGTGGGAGTGACTAGAGAAGCCGAGATCGTGCGCGATCGCCGATAGGTTGGTTCTGGCGGCCGGATCTTCCAATTGCTCGAGCGCCAGCCGAAGTCGAAGCTCGGTGCGATGCTGATGAAGTGTGCGTCCCGTGCAAGCGCTGAACACTCGGCACAGGTGATACGGTGACGTCCCGATCGCTCGTGCGATGTCGGATACGGACGTATTGGAGCGAACAGAGCGCAGCAGCTCCGTGCGTGCCGCCTCGACGAGGTCGTGATGGCGCGCCGCCGCCGGCGTTGGTGGCGTTAGGCGCGCGGCGGTGCGATACGCGAGGCCGATCACCGAGATCACGATCTTTATCACCTCTTCCTCCCCCTCGAGCTGATCGAGAACACCGGTGACTGCACGACGGAGCATGGCGCGCTGTCGCAGGTAGAGCGGCGTGGGAGTGGCAGCCCGCTCGAAGCGGAATGGATGTTCGGAGTGTGCCGCGCGCGCGTCGAACTCAGCCACTATCTCGCGGGCGAGATCGTCGGATACGCCGAACCAATCGCAGCGATCCCCAGCCGGCGATTCCGGGAAGCGCTCGTAACGCTGCGCCGTGTTGTAAATAGTCGTGACTGAAGGGTCGGCCAAGAATGCCGGCCGTCCTTCGTGACGAATCCATACGGCGGTGCGAGGGAAAACCACCAGGCATCGTTCAATGGGACCGGTATCGCGAAAGAACGGATAGCCAAGGGGACAACGAAAGGTGCCGATCCACACATTCGGCGTCTCGAACACGCTTGCGTCGACGAACGCGTTCGTCATCTCCGTCGAGCAATGAGGTGAAAGCGCAGTGCGCATCGTTCGTTCGAAATTGGGCAGATCAACATCGGTGCGTAACGCTCATGCGACAAACCATATTGCTGCTCGCGGTCTTGGCCTGCATGTCTCGCGTGACGAACGGCCAGTCTTCGAACATTGGCGGGCCTCCGCCGGCTGTGGATCTACAGCGCGCAGCCGAGGCCTTTGCACGCCGAGATTGGGCCGAAGCGCGGGCGGCTTACGATGCGATCGCCAGTCGATATCCGAACCATGCGTTGTCACGCTTTCGTCTCGGCGTTGCGCAATTGGAGCTCAGCAACCTCGAGGACGCTGAAAGAAACCTCCGCAACGGTGAACGGCTCGGCATGCCCGCGGGACAGTCGGCCTATCGCCTCTCCCAACTGTTTGCGATGCGCCGGAATGTCGACTCGGCGTTCGTCGAATTACGGCGGGCGGCAAACAATGGCTTGGCCGTTTCGCCACAGTCGCTCGAGGCGGATCCACACTTCGTCTCACTTCACGGTTCCCCAAGATGGAAAGTCACGCTCGACGCATTCGACGCGGTAGTGTTTCCGTGCCGCCACGATCCGCGGTTTCGTGAATTCGATTTCTGGCTTGGCGACTGGGACGTTCGGCCAACGGGACAGCCCGCTGTGGGTCCGCCAGCGCGGAACACCATCACACTCGACGATGGCGACTGCGTCGTCACTGAACATTGGAGCTCGCCGAGTGGCTCGGTCGGACAGAGCTTCAACATCTTCGATCGGTCCTACGGTGCGTGGCGACAGACCTGGGTCGACAACATTGGAGGCCAGCACGACTACCGGGGCCGGCTCGTCGATGGCAACATGGTGTTCGAGGGTGACACGCCGCTGCCTAACGGGCAATCAGGCCGCGTTCCGACGCGGCTCACCTTCTTCAGGCTCGGCCCCGACAGCGTACGGCAATACTCGGAAATGTCCACCGACAGCGGTCACACGTGGCAGCCCAGCTACGATCTGACGTACGTGCGACGGCGGAATGCGCCAGTCACACTTGCCGCCGCGGACACGACCGCGCTAAGCGACGTTGACCGCGCGCAGATCGCGGCTCTCGACTCGATGTTCGTTCGTGCCTGGCTGCGAGACGATACGACTGGTATCCTCCGACTGTTTGCCGCCGACGCCGTGCTCGTGCCGCCTAACGCGGCGCCGGTCGTCGGACGTGATGCCATGCGTGCGTGGTGGTGGCCACGGGACGGCTCGCGGACGCGGATCCTCTCGTTCGATCGACGCGTCGAGGAAATCAATGGAGTCCACGACCTCGCGTACATACGCGGCGTCGCCAGCCTGCGATGGACCTATCAGAAGAATGGGCGTACCACGACGCAATCGTCGCGCTCAAACGATTTCGTCATACTGGCTCGGGCGCCGGACGGAACATGGAAGATCGTCCGGCAGATCTGGAACACTCGTCCGTCGCGTTAGAGACGGACGAGTGTGTTAGCGATAATGGGGTCATCTCTGACGCTTCGCTGACAAACCGCGCCTTGAGGGGCGCTCCGGCTCCGGCCAACGTGGACCGGCCCGCAACGATTACGATTTGCATGGAGTCATCTCGTCAGCGTCGTCCTATGCAGACTGAGAGCCTCACATCCGAAAGAGAGCACACGCGCGCGACCGTCGCTTCGATGGGCACCCCGAGTCCCGGAGAGCGAGGAGGCGGGGTGTCGTTGATCACGCCGGTCACCGCGCTCGTCGTGTTGATCATCGCGACGGCTGTCTTCTGGCGCACCGCGTATCCGTCGATTACGTGGTGGGACTCGAGCGGCTACTCCCTCGCCGCCGCGACGCTTGGCATCTACAGTCCCCCGGGCTCACTGCTCCTCACGCTCCTTGGCTGGCCGATCGCTCGAGTTGCGGGCGGAGGCGCGGCCGCGCACGCGCTCAATCTCTTTGCAGGTCTCGTCGCCGGACTGACCGTTGCGCTCGTGTTCCTGACCGCTGTCCGCACGTTCAAGATCGCCAGCACCGACGCGAGCACTGGCGCCGGCTACGCGGCGGCAGCGTTAGGCGCGCTCACGTTCGCGTTCAGCGGCACCCTCTGGGAATACGCCGGCATGTTCACGCCATACGTGCTCTCAGCGCTGTTCACGGGCATCATCCTCTGGACGATGCTGCGCTGGTGGCAGTCCAGCGACGCGCCGAATGCGTGGCGATGGCTCGCGCTTCTCGGCTTTGAGTTCGGGCTCGACTTCAGCGTGCATCGAACGAACGCGCTTCTCATCCCGTCGGCGATCGTGTGGATCCTGATACGAGAGCCGCGCACAGTGCGATCGCTGCGCTCGATCGCAACCGCCGTGGCTGGACTCGCGATCGGACTCTCCGCGCAACTCGCACTCGTCCCGATCGCGATGCATACGCGATCCCCGCTGGACTTCGCACTTCCGAACACGCTCCGCGGACTCTGGGACTACATCAGCCTCAAGCAGCTCGGCGGCTCGTTCCTCTTCAGCCTGTTCCCGCGCAAGGCAGCGCCATGGCATGTGCAGACGACGGATTTCCTGCGCGTGCTGGCCGACAATTTCCTGCACTGGCAACGTGGCCTCTGGGTGCTCGGCCTGCTTCCCGGTGCTGCAGCACTACTTGGCCTCGCGTGGATCTGGCGGCGGAACGCACGACTCGGCGCGGCATTCACCGTCACGGTGCTGCTGCAGTCGATCTGCACCGTCGTGTACTTCAACATCCCCGCCAATTTCTTCCGCACCTTCGATCGCCACTACCTGCCGGTCTGCGTGACTATCGGCGTACTCGTCGCGTGTGGTTTCGGCGTGGCGGGGAACTGGCTGGTGCGTCACGCCGGACGTCGCTCGGCATCATTGGGACTCGCTGCCTCGGCGGCGCTCGCGATCGCACCGCTGTCACAGCTCATCTCTCAGTGGGGAGCGCACGACGCATCGCGACAGTATTTCACGCACGACTATGCCGTGAACGTGCTGCGCAGCCTGCCGTCGCATGCGATCTACTTCACCGTCGGCGACAACGACACCTTCCCCGTCTGGTACGTGCAATCGGTTGAGGGGCTGCGTCCTGACCTAACGATTATCAATCTGTCGGTCGCGAACGTTCCGGAGTGGCCGGAGCAACTCCGTCAGCGGGATCCGTCGCTCCCTCTGTCACTGTCGCGCGCGCAACGCACGGCTCTCACCTCGAAGCGCTGGGTAGACAGCACACTTATCCTGACCGTGTCCGGCACGCCGGAACAATTCGATCTTCCGGCAGCGACGCGCCTTCCGCAATCCATAACGCTCGACGTGCGCCCGGAGAGCGGCGACCGGATGCTGCCAGCGGAGATTGTGCTCCTGGACATTCTCCGCACGAACGCGTGGCGGCGCCCGCTGACCTTCGCCATCACCGGTACTCGTCAGGCAATGGAATGGCTAGCGTCGTACGGCCGGCTGGACGGGATGTACTATCGCGTGATGCCGATCGCCAATGTGCCGGTCGACGCGTCAGTGCTTCGCGCGAACCTGCTGGAAAATGCCCAGTACCGCGGTTATGCAGACGCTCACGTGCCGCTCCAGGATGTGAGTCGCACCATGGGTCTTCAGTCATACTACGGTGCCGCGCTGCTGCTCGCGGCGGATGACTCGGCTCACGTGCTCGATCAATGCCGCGCCGACCGGCGCGCGTTTCTCGACATGTTGCCGGCGGTTCGTCTCTCGACGCCCAGCGAGCTTCTGGAGCCAATCAACTCCGCGTGTGGCGCTGTGAAAGCGTCGCGAGACAGCGCCGAGCGCGTCCCGTAGTATCGTCGCTCGCGCTAGCGACCGTCTGCTCAGTGCGATGCCGGTCGCTCCGCCTGGGCCGGGTATCGATCGGCTTTGCTCACTCCTTCTTCTTCAATTCGCTTACGTGTTCCTTGATGAAGTCGCGTATCTGATCCGCCATATCGAGAAGTTTCGTCCACTGCTCTTGATAGAGCGTGATCGGGAATCGGCCCAAGCCATAGACCGACACGCCGCCTTTCTCGCTGACCTTCAACGAGACGCCGCGCACGTTACGCTGCTTCAGGGCTTCATTCTCGCGCCGGAGTCGCTCCAGCTCAGCCTTCATATCCTCGTCGGACATTTTCCTCCCTCGGGTCACCTTGATTTGCATCCGCGCGTCTCGTCCAAGGTCTTAAAGTTAGCCTGAGCTATAGCTCAATAGCCTGAACACTCGCCTTACATATTTGCGCGCGCGCCCCCGTCCACCCATCATCTTGGCATGCTTGCCTGTCTTGCTCTCTGTCACGCTCTCTCCGCCCAGCCGCTGACCACGTACGTCGGACGTGACAATCAGATCCACGTCCACATCCCGCGCGTCGAAACCGAGACTTCGGTGCGGATCGACGGGTCGCTGGATGAACCGGTGTGGCGCACGGCTGCGGTCTTGGCGGGGTTCTCACAATTCTCGCCGCAAGACGGCGTCCCGGCCGCCGACTCGACGCAGGTGCTGCTCTGGTATTCGCCGACCGCGCTCTACGTCGGCATTCGCGCGTTCGAATCGCACGGGGCCGTGCACGCCACGCTGGCCGATCGCGACAAGATCTCGGCCGACGACAATGTGCAATTGCTCATCGGAACCTTTCACGACCAGCGGCAGGCGTACGTCTTCGCGGTGAATCCGCTCGGCGTGCAGATGGACGGCATGCTCGTCGAGAACGGACTGGGCGCCCGAGGGAGCTGGACGCCGACGCTCGCCGGGCGCGCGTCGGCGGATCTGAGCCAGGACTTCGTGTTCGAGTCGAAGGGACGGCTCACGAAGTACGGCTACGAGGTCGAGCTTCGCATTCCGTTCAAGAGTCTCAAGTATCAGTCGGCGGCGGTGCAGACGTGGGACCTGAACGTCGTCCGCGAAGTGCAGCACTCGGGGTACGAGGACAGCTGGGCGCCAGCGGTGCGGGCGAATGCATCGTTCCTCGCGCAATCGGGCACGATCGAAGGACTCACTGGCCTCGACCGGGGCGTGGTCCTCGACGTCAACCCGGTCGTGACGCAGCACGTGAACGGCGCGCCCTCGCCGACGGGCAGCTGGGGATATCGCACCGAAGTGCCGCAGCTCGGCGGAACGATGCGCTGGGGTCTGACGAACACCCTAACGATGACGGGCACCGCGCATCCGGATTTCGCGGAAGTGGAATCCGACGCCGGCCAGTTCGTGATCGATCCACGCCGAGCGCTTTTCTTTCCAGAAAAGCGCCCCTTTTTCATAGAAGGGCTCGAAGCGTTCAGCGTTCCGCACACGTTGATCTACACGCGTGACATCCTGCAGCCCGACGCGGCGCTCAAGCTCTCCGGCAAGATGAACGGCACGACGATCGGCTTTCTGTCGGCCGCGGACAACCCAGGCCTCTCAGCCGATGGACGGGAGCGCGCCGTGTACGATGTCCTCCGCGCACAGCACGACTTCGGCGATCAGTCGCGACTCGGCGTCGCGTATACGGATCGCGTGCTCGGCGGCGACTACAACCGCGTCGCCGACGTCGACGGACGACTCGCGTTTGGTGGCGCATACAATGCGATCTTCCAGTACGCGGAAAGCTTCGACAAGACCAAGAGCGTTGTGCGCGACGCGCCGCTCTGGACGGGCGTGCTCTTGCGTAACGGAAAGGAATACGGTTTCCGTTTTCTGCTGGACGGCATCAGCGACGACTTCGTCGCGGGCAGCGGATTCATTTCGCGCGCCGGGATCGTGCACGGGCTCGCCGAACAGCGCTACACCTGGTTCGCCAATCGCGGGTCGGTGCTCGAGGCAATTACGGGTCTCGTGAATTACGACGACACCTGGGAGTACTCGCACTTCACGAGTGGCCGCGACGCGCAGGATAAGAAATTCCACACCAGTGCGACAGCGGCGTTTCGCGGCGGCTGGAACGTCGGCCTCGGCGTGTACTGGGAGACGTTCGGATGGGATTCGACACTCTATGCGGATTATCGAATCCTGTCGCCGGCGGGCGACACGCTCCCGTTCACGGGCGTCAGCCGGATCTTCAACCGCGATTACGTGTTCACGTTGGCGACACCGCAATGGAAGGCATTCAATGCGACGCTCCTCTATGTAGGAGGACAAGACGAGAACTTTTACGAGTGGGCGCAGGCGAACATCAATCTCGCGACGCTCACGGTGAGTATGCGGCCTAACGATCGCGTCCGTCTGGATGGATCATACCAGTACCAGGACTTCTGGCGTCGGACGGACGGCTCTCTCGTCGCGCGCAACGTGATTCCGCGCCTCAAGATTGAGTATCAACTCACGCGGTCGATCTTCCTGCGCGTCGTCGGGGAGTACGATCTCAACGAGACCAACGACTTGCGCGATGAAACGCGGACGTACTATCCGTTGCTCGTGGACGGCGCTCCGACACTCGCGACGCGGTCGCGGGTTCTCCGCGGCGATTATTTGTTCTCGTACACGCCGCGTCCCGGCACTGTTCTGTATGTCGGGTACGGCGACGCGGGCACGGGACTTCCCAACGCGACGAGTCGGTTCAACTTCCAGCCGATCCAACGGACGTCGGACTATTTCTTCTTCAAGTACAGCTACTTGTTCCGAGTGTAGGAGTATCGGGGCGCGGCGATTGGAGCGCGAGTGAGGTGCGTGAGGGGCATTGCCATACAACGCTCGCCACTACTCGGCAAAGATGGCTGAGTAGTGGCATCACTTCGACCCGGCCCCCGCGCGGTCAGCCTCCGGCCGCGAGCCGCTCGTCGAGAGGAAGCGGCATGCACGTCGTCGTTCCGTACGGCACCCCGTTCTGATCGACGCCGACCTTCCACGCAATCTTGAATCGCAGCAGATCGTTGAACCGCTGACCACCCTCCATGAAGAACTCTCGATTCCGTTCGTCCAGGATCAGCGCCATGATCGATGCGTCGTCTGCCGGCCCCGTATACTGCGGCAGCTGGAGCTGCTGTCGACGGGCATTGATGATGTTGACCGCGGTATTTCCCTTCTGCGCCTCCGCAATGAT
>JANWKK010000121.1 GCA_025451425.1 Gemmatimonadaceae bacterium | reverse complement strand
GAGAGCGCCACCCGCCGGCCCGCCACGAGCTCGCGCGCGAGCCGCGAAATGCCGGCGCGCCGCTCTGGCGAAATGCGCAGATAGTCGGTGTGTTGCACGATAGCGAAGCTCCCAGACGCAAAGCGGCGCCCGGTGTTCACCGGGCGCCGCCTGAAGATAACCTCGCCGGCGTCAGTCGGCGGCAGCAGCGGCGTTCATCGAATCAACGTCGGACCCGACCCGCGAGTGCCTCTTGCCGTAGGAGAAGTAGATGACCAGCCCAAGGACCATCCAGACGACGAGCCGAATCCAGGTGTCGGTTGGAAGCCCGTACATCATGTAACCACAAATGAGGATTCCGAGAATCGGCACAACAGGCACGAGCGGCGTGCGGAACGGACGCGGAATGTTCGGCCGCTTGTACCGCAGCACCATCACGCCGAAACAGACGATGACGAAAGCGAGCAGGGTCCCGATCGACACGAGCTCGCCGAGAAGACCGATTGGGAAGAAGCCAGCGACCGCGGCAGCGACAACGCCGGTGACGATCGTCGTCACGTATGGCGTTTGGAACTTGGGGTGCACCTTGCCGAACACCGATGGCAGCAATCCGTCACGCGACATCGAGAAGAAGATGCGCGGCTGACCCATGAGCATCACCAGCACGACCGAAGCAAGGCCGGCGATCGCGCCGATGTTCACGAATAGGCCGAGCCAGGCCAGTGCCGGCGCTTTCGAGATCGCGATGAAGACCGGCTGCGGAACGTTGAGATCCGTGTAGTGCGCCAAGCCGGTCATTACGAGGCCCATCAGGATATACAGCACCGTACAGATGCCTAACGAAGCCAGGATTCCGATCGGCATGTCTCGCTGCGGATTCTTTGCTTCCTGCGCCGCGGTCGACACGGCATCGAAACCGATGTAGGCGAAGAAGACAACGCCAGCCGCGCGCACGATGCCGGTCCAACCGAAGTGGCCGAACTCGCCAGTGGTGTTCGGCGGAATGAATGGATGCCAGTTGGCGGTATTCACGAACATGAAACCGAAGCCGATGACGAGGAACACGATCGCCAGCTTCAGGAACACGATGTAGTTGTTGAATCGAGCCGACTCCTTGATGCCGATCACGAGCAGCGTCGACATCAGGCCGATGAGAATGATCGCCGGGATGTTGATCACCCCGTGGCTGAGCACGTAGCGACTGGTGTCACAGACCTGCCCGGCGGAGAGGGAAATCGCCTGGTTCGTTGCAGGATCGATGCAGAGCGCGGAGCGCACCAGATGGTGAGTGCCTTCGACGCTCAGCGGTGCCTGGGTGTATGCGAGGGGGAGCTTGAGGCCGAGCTGTGACAGGAACGAAGCGAAGTAGCCGGCCCAACCGACAGCAACGGTCGCCGCGCCGAACAGATACTCGAGAATCAGGTCCCAGCCGATGATCCACGCCACCAGCTCACCGAGCGTCGCGTAACCGTACGTGTAGGCGCTTCCGGCGATCGGGATCATCGCGGCGAACTCGGCATAGCAGAGTCCCGCGAACAGACAACCAATTCCCGCGAGCACGAATGACAACACGACACTGGGACCAGCGTACTGCGCGGCAGCGGTACCCGTCAAAACGAAAATGCCGGCACCGATGATTGCACCAATGCCGAGCGTCGTGAGGTTGAGGGCGCCGAGTGCGCGTTTGAGCGTGTGCTGTCCTTCCGTCGCCGCCTCCTGCTGGAGGAGGGAAATGCTCTTCGTCGACCACAAACCCATGGTGGTTTTCTCCAGGGAGATGCGAAGCCGTCGCGGCAAGAGTGCGCCGCAGGTGGGGGGGAAACCGTTCGAGATTTACGGCGAACGATTCATATTGCAGCGCATTGTGTTGTATACAGCGGCGCAACGCGTGAAGTTCGCCGCGCGCGGGGCGGATTGTCAAGGGACAGAACGGCTTAGGCGCCCAGGAGGCGAGTAGTGCCGAGTGACGAGTGAATAGTGGCGAGAACTCACTGACTGCCGCGCGCAGGCGCGCGGCCCCCCGAATTCCTCGCAATCGCCACTCGCCACTACTCGCGAACTCACAGACTGTAGTTCGGCGCTTCTCTCGTGATCGTCACGTCGTGCGGATGCGACTCGCGGAGTCCCGCCATCGTTATGCGGACGAATTGCGTCTCCGAGCGCAGCGCGTCGACCGTGCTGCAGCCGACGTAACCCATGCCGCTCCGCAGGCCGCCGACCATTTGGAACAGCACATCGCCGACAGGACCCTTGTAAGGCACGCGCCCTTCGATGCCTTCGGGAACGAGCTTCCGCGGTGAGAGCTCGCCCTCCTGGAAATAGCGATCCGCGCTTCCGTCCTGCATCGCGGAAAGGCTGCCCATGCCGCGCACCATTTTGTATCTACGACCCTCGAGCAAAAACGCCTCGCCGGGACTCTCCTCCGTTCCCCCCAGCATCGAACCCATCATCACGCTCGACGCACCCGCGGCGAGTGCCTTCACTGCATCGCCCGAGTATTTGATACCGCCATCCGCGATCACCGGCACATCGCCCGCGCCCTCCACCGACTCGAGAATTGCCGTGAGCTGCGGGACGCCTACGCCGGTCACGACTCGCGTCGTACAGATCGAGCCTGGACCCACACCAACCTTCACCGCGTCGACACCGCGTTCGACGAGCGCGCGCGCTCCTTCACGCGTGGCGACGTTGCCGGCGATGAGCTGAACGTCTGGGAATCGCTGACGAATGTCCGCGGTCGCGACAAGCACCGCCTCGTTGTGGCCGTGCGCCGTGTCGATCACGATCGCGTCGACGCCCGCTTCGATCAGTGCTTTCGCCCGCACAACGAAGTCGCCGGTGCTGCCGATTGCTGCCGCGACGCGCAAGCGACCGTATTGATCCTTGTTCGCGTCGGGGAATTGTCGGCGCTTGTGAATATCCTTGACCGTGATCAGTCCACGCAGGGTCCCCGACTCGTCGACGACGGGAAGCTTCTCGATGCGATGTCGCGCGAGAATCTGTTCCGCCTCATCGAGCGTCGTTCCAACTGGCGCGGTGACGAGTCGATCGCGCGTCATCGCTTCGCGCAGCTGTCGATCCAGATTACGCTCGAACTGAAGATCACGATTGGTGATGATGCCGACGAGCTTTCCATCTTCGTCGACGATCGGGACACCGGAGATCCGGAATCGGTTCATCAACGCGTTCGCTTCACGCACCGTGTCGCCCGGTCGAAGAGTGATCGGATTCAGAATCATTCCCGATTCCGATCGCTTCACTCGGTCGACCTCGGCGGCTTGACGATCGATCGACATGTTCTTGTGCAACACGCCGATGCCGCCCGCACGCGCCATGGCGATTGCCATATCGGACTCGGTGACGGTATCCATCGCTGCCGAGACGAGCGGAACACGTAGCTCTATACCTCGCGTAAATCGCGAAGAAGTATCGACGTCGCGCGGGTGCGTGACTGAATGGGCAGGCACGAGGAGAACGTCGTCGAACGTGAGCGCGACGTCAGTTCTGACGCGGCTACCCTGCTCCTCGGATGCGTCCTTAATACGCGAAAGCACGCTGCCTCGTCGATCGCGAGGCGCGGGCTGCGTGGGAGGTCGAGTTGTGGTCGCCATGGCGAAATGTAGGCGAGGGCAATTCGGAGTGACAGTGCCCGCAGTCACTTGGCACTGATCACCGACCGATGACCCGCAATCGGCGGCGAATGCGGCGCGGAAGGAAGAATGCAGCGGCCGCGAGCGCACCCTGAAGATTCAGGTCGGATAAATCCTCAGCGTCGCCGCCCCAGTGATCCAGCAAAACCAACCGTCCTGCGTTCGAGATCAGTCGTTGCAGCGCAATGACGAGCAAATACACATCATCGACCTCACCGATGAACGGAATGAAATCCGGAATGAGATCGATGGGCGTGATGATGTACGCGATCGCCCCGAAAACGAGCACCTTATCAACGAGCGCGACACGCGGATCGGTAACGAGGCCGAACAGCAGTCGCACGAAGTTCGGCAGCTGTCGGATGTAGTGAAGCACGGTGCGCTTTGCGCCTTTACGCGGCCGACTGCGAGCCGGATCGCGTTCTTCGATAGTCGAGCGCTCTGCCTTCGGACGTCGTCGTGTCGCCGCTGCCATTACAGCTTCTCCTCGCCGCTGCCCGGCATCTTTGTCTCATGCGCAGGCGACGACGCTTCGGTGGTCGCTGCCGCATTCGTCGCTGTACCATTGCCCTGAGGTGGCGATGCTGCTCCAGGTGTCGTCTGGCTCGTTGTGGTCGACCGAGTCGCGCTGACGATGTCGTTCGCGACGGAGCGGCCAGCTGCAAGCGCTCCGTTCAAGACGTTCGAGGCGCGGTTCATCAAATTCATAGCCTCGGCGATCGTTGTCGCCGAGACCTTTCCCGCGCGCCGCCTGTCCTCAACGGCCTCGGTGAACCGAGTGAATGCCGTCGCGCCGGACGCCTGCCGCTCCGCGTAACGCGACTCCAGAAACTCCACGTAGTCGAGAATCTGATAACCACGCTCGTCGGAGAGCGTGTCCAGCTTCCTGATGATGCGATCGCGAAGGTGCTCGTTCATTGACGGCGGTCCTGGAAAAAGTTCGTGCAACGGGGGCCGCACCAAATCACATG
Organism: Gemmatimonadaceae bacterium; assembly: GCA_025451425.1. The sequence goes on along the minus strand of JANWKK010000121.1, from coordinate 7,266 downwards.
GGTGCGAGCTTCATGCCGAAAATCAAAAGTCGCCGCACTACACCGCGCGACGACTTCATCCTCAACAAGGTCGCGCGATGCTCCAGCACCGCGACGACACCCGACCGATCGCGTCGATCATCCGCGCCAGCGCGAACGATGGCCCCGAGCATCGATGTGCACATAAGGCGTACGGTAGCGATCGCTCGTATAGACACCAAGTCCGCCGATGAGCTCCGGATGAAGCTCCTCTACCGAATCCACCGCGCTCACTACGATGCGACTATCGGCGCGGGTGATCTTCCCATCTCCATCGGCGTCGATGACGATGTCCGCCGCGTCGCCGTACTGATGGCGACTGTCGCGAGCGGCTCGTTGCACTTGCGCGTTATGCGCCGGCGTTCGGAATCCAGAATGCACGTCGAGCGCTACCATCGAATCCGGCGGAACACCGCGCATCTTCGCGACCTGAGCGACCACGAGCTCGAGCTTGTCGAGTAGCCGCGGATTGAGCGCAACGTATTTCGGCCACACATCCGTCTGCGCATCGTGCGTCAGGAAGTCGCCGAGGTGAAAATGCTTGCTGACGCTGAGCTGGACGTCTCCGGGGTGAACCTCGATGAATCCGTCCGGCGCGTCCTCATCACCAGCGAACCGCTCGGACAGGTACGTGCCGATCCTGTAGCCGTTGAGCATCCCGGCAGCCTTCTCAGCAAACGGCACCATGACCGCGAGTGTCGGTTCGGAGACGCGCTCATTTTCGATGACGGTCGAATCCTGAGCCGATCGGTGTAGGAGGATCAGTTGGTAGAAGCCCGGACGAGTCGGGGCGACCATCGCTCCGGTTAGTGGCATGGCCTCAGTGGCGGCTTCGGTGCCGGACGCAGCGACCCACTGGTACTGCAGGCCCCTCGGGTCATCAGCAACCGCGAGTGGGAACTCCACGCGGCGGCCTGGCAACGTGAAGCGGAGCTTGACCTCACGGCTCGTGCCGAATGCGTCGCTGGACGCCCACGCCGTGGGCCCAATGAAGTGTGCGAACGGAGCACGGGGCATTGCTGGCGCGTGCACAAACTGCATCGCGCCCAAGGCTGCCGCGCCAAAGAGCGTTCGCGATGCCCAGATCGCGCGGCGCGCTGCCTTTCGTCTTGGCGAAGTCGACGGTGCCGGTGCCGGCCGCTGATCGGCCGGCATCAGGATCTCCCCCAACGTGCGCGCCAGCCGCGCACGTCGATGTGGGCGAACGGACCGTGATTGCGTGTACCGCGATAAACGCCGACGCCGCCGGAGAGCTCAGGATGCTCGCTCTCGACTTCCTCGACCGCCTTCAGAATGACCTTGGCGTCGCGCGAATCGACGCGACCGTCGTGATTCAGATCAGCCATGCGTCCCGAGCCATTGTCGACATACACGTCCGCGGCGTCGCCGTACATATGACGACTCAGCTCGGCGCGGCCGCCGACACGTCCTCCGTGCCGATTGTACCATGGCGTTCTGAATCCGCTCATCACGACCAGGCGCTGAACGCGAACCCCATCTTGCTGGAGCCGAGCAATCACCAGTTCGAGCTTGTCGACAAGGTCTTCGTTGAGCACGAGATACTTCGGCCACACGTCGTGCTGGTCGTGCGTCAGGAAATCGGAAAGTTTGAAGTGCTCCGAGATCTGCATGTCTTTGTTCTCGGGTGTCACCTCGATGAAGCCATCCGGATTCTCGTAAGCATCCGTCGCGGTGTGCCCACGCTCGCTCGGCCAAAATCCCAGCCGATACGTACCGACACGTCCCTTTTGTTTGTCCGTGAAGGGACGCAACGCGATGAAGGAGAACGGGTGCGCAAGAATGCTATCAGGCAGTGAATAAAGTCCAGGCCGCTCGACTGCCGAATCGCCGAAGAAGCGCGAGAAGAATGGGAGTGCGAGCGTTGCGCGAGCTCTCGTGACGAGCCTCATCAGGAGCTTTCCGCTGCGGCCCCGGAGCGAGTCGTCGGCCGGATGCAGGACTTTCGAAGAGGAGTCGCTGCGGAGCAGCGAGTCGCTTCCGACTGCTTTGACCGGAGGCACGGCGCGAGCCACCGCTGGCGCAGCAGCCGCGCCAAGGGCGATGCCGACGCAAAGTAGGGTGAGAGCAGCGCGACTGGCGCCGGCCCGACCGGGAACCGTCATAGTGCAGCGAGCCTCCTAAGGCTTTGACGACCGACGGCTCGGGGGGATAACCGTCGGTGTAAACCACGCTACGTCGAAGAGTTAGGAAGCTCAGCGACGCGCGACACCATAATGTGGTGGGCTGCACCCTCAGAAGAGCGCACGCCCGTGCTGCGGCAGAACTTAACCACTCGACCTTCGAAAGATTAGACGGCGTGGATCACGAAAACGTTGCCGCCCTGACCAATCGGACAGCTAGCCGAGCCAATCAGTAGATGTAAACCGGAGTCCCAACGGGGACGATGTTGAAAAGCGTCTCGATGTCTTCGTTCCTCAGTCGTACACATCCGTGACTGACCGATCGGCCAATGGAAGAGGGATCATCTGTTCCGTGCAGAGCGTAGCCGTCGCCCAGGTTCAGGCTGAAAGTACCGAGCACGCCGATGTATTTGCGCTGACGGGTCCCGTACGGCGGAATGATGATGTTGCCGTTGGCGACGATCTCCTTGCCTTCGGACGCCTCGAGCGGCTGAGAATGGCCATCGGGGTATCGCTTTACGACGTCCATACCGTCCACCGCGATCTGGCTGCCGTCCGCCAACGCGATCGTCTGGCTGCGGTTGAGATGGATCAATCCCAGTCCGCGTTTCTGCGCCTGCTCTACGAAGTGCCAGTCCGGAGGCACCCATTCCGGCTCCTGCTCCTTCGACTCCACGACCAGACGGCCCCGCGGCGTCTCGAATCGCCAGTGGCTGCCACCGCCAGTCTTCTCGAGAATCTTGCCGCTTCCCGTCGCAACCTGGGTCGTGAATAGCGTCGAGTCGGCAAGCTTGTACCAGAGCCGGTGATCGGCAATCGATACCACGACGTACGGCTTGTCCCGAGTCGGTGCATCGGGACTGCTCGCGAGCATCTTATTCAGGCTGTCGCTGGACTCGCCGATCTCGCGCCGAATCTGATCAAGCAAGCCGGTGTTGTGGTTGTAGACGATGCGGCTGATGTCCCGCCGGTAGCGAATGTCGAGCGTGTTCGCGAACAACATGCTGCTCGCGACGATCACGATCACGACCGTCGCGATGAGGATCCAGGCGATCCTGCCGCCGCTGCGAACGAAGCGAATCAAACCCATCTCGAATGCTCGGCGTTAAGCATCAATAGAAATAGACCGTCATGCCCGCTTTGAGATTCGCGGCGATGGCCTGGATATCGGCCGACCGCGTGCGAATACTACCGGGCAAGACGTATGTCGAATCGTTGAGCGGACCGACGCTCGGTAGCGAGTAGATCACCGTCCCACCGACGAGCACGATCGCCGCCGGCCCGAGCGCCCCCTTGAGGGCCCGATCCGTCGGCACTGCGATACCTCGATCAGTGTAGACCCAAGCCGGAATTTCCCAGGCATTGGAGCCATCGAGTATTCGCTCGACCGTCCGCGTGCCGCGTGGCGCCACCATGTAGACCGTGTCCGGCGGAGTGCCGACACGGCGCTCCGGGCCAACCTGCACGGGCATCTCACGCAGCAATGCGCCATCCTGCTCGAGGTACATCACCCCGCTGTCGACGGGAACGGCGAGGTGAAGCTGCTTGTCGATCTGCGCCTGACGCCTAACGAGCTCGATCATCATCCGAACTTTGTTCTGCTCGTTGGAGAGGATCGCGTCTGCCTGTTGGCGCTGAAGTCCGGACATGCCGTCGCGAAGCCGCGCGTCCTCCTCGATATATCGCTCCCGCTTGCGGACGAGCCAGACGTCCAACGCAATCAACACGCATAGCGAGAAGCCCATGGTCGCGAGAATGCCGGGATAGGCGCGCCGAAACCCGCTCCACTGTGGTCGGCGGCGCTCCGGTATGTGCGGTGGCCGCTGAGAAGGAGGTGGAGAGGGCGGTGCGGGTGTGAATGGCCCGGGCGTCGTTTGCTGTTCCATCATTCTCTATCTATCGGATTTCCAGAGGGCCACGGCGAGACTTTGATTTCGCGTGGGCCCCTGAAAGTGCAAGACTGGCGCCCTCAACCGAGGGCACAGTTTCGTCCCGCGCCGAAGCTTCGCCAGGTGGATTGATCCTTGTGCCAGCGACATCGCGGCACTGAGCTAGATTTCCCGCCCACACTACACCGGCCCCGAGCGCCGGGGTCCTCACCTCGCGGCACGCACTGGAACGGAAATCGATGGACAAGGAGAGCAAGCGATCCGTAGTACTAGTCGTTCTCGACGGTTGGGGATATCGCGCCGAACGTGATGGTAATGCGATCGCCTTGGCGCAGACGCCAACCTGGGATGCGCTCACGTCGCGCTACCCACGAACGCTGCTCTCGGCTTCCGGTCTGGCGGTTGGACTGCCGGAACATCAAATCGGCAACAGCGAGGTTGGGCATCTGAATCTGGGCGCGGGCCGCGTCGTGATGCAGGATCTCGTGCGAATCGATCGCGCCATCGCCGATGGCAGTTTTTACCAGAACAGGGCATTAGTCGACGCTTGCCAACGCGCGAAGCGCTCGAAAGGCAGGGTGCATCTCGTTGGGCTTATCGGGAAAGGCGGAGTCCACGCGATCGATCAGCACTTGCTCGCTCTGATCGAGCTCTGCGCGCGCGAACATGTACCGCGTGTTGCGATCCACGCCATGCTGGATGGGCGCGATACCATGCCGCGATCGGGGCTCGGTTACATGCGTGCGCTCCTCGAGCGCGCTGCCGGAAAGGCCGACGTGGCCAGCGTGGGCGGACGCTATTACGGAATGGACCGCGACAAACGTTGGGACCGCACGGAAAAGTGGTATCGCGTGGCCGTCCAGGGCGTTGGACCGGGCGATAGCGATCCGCTTGCCGTGATTCGTGCGTCTTACGAGCACGACGTTACCGACGAATTCGTCGTACCGACAGTGATCACGAACGATGGACGACCAGTTGCTCCGATGCGCGATGGCGACGTCGTGATCTGCTTCAATTACCGCGCGGATCGCATGCGCCAGATCGTTCGCTCACTCACGGAGCCGGATTTCGACGGATTCGACGTGAGCGAGCGGCCGTCGCTCTCCGTTGTGACGATGACCTCGTACGACCGCACGTTCGACGTTCCCGTCGCTTTCCCGCCGCAGTCGATGAAGAACATCGTGGCCGAAGTGGTGTCGAATGCTGGGATGGCCATGTTGAAAACGGCGGAGACGGAGAAGTACGCGCACGTGACGTACTTCTTCAACGGCGGCGTCGAGGCGCCCTTTCCGAAGGAAGATCGTGTGCTCGTCCCGAGTCAGAAGGTAGCAACCTACGATCTTTGCCCGGAGATGAGCGCGTTTGGAATTACGGACGTGTTGTGCGCCTCGATCGAGAACAACGAGCACGATTTCACGCTCTGCAATTACGCAAATGGCGATATGGTCGGTCACACCGGCTCGATACCGGCAACGATCAAGGCCGTGGAGACGGTGGATCAATGCCTTGAACGCGTCGTGAAATCAGCGCAAAAGATCGGCGCGCGCGTGCTGGTGACAGCGGATCACGGCAACTGCGAGATGATGATCGATCCGGAGACCGGTGGTCCGCACACCGCACACACCACCAATCCCGTTCCGCTCGTGGTTATCGATCCGGACGGCGATCGGCCCCTGCGCAGCGGTGGCGCTTTGCGTGACATCGGACCGACGGTGCTGCGCATGCTCGGGCTCGAACAGCCCAGCGAAATGACGGGAACGGACTTGAGAGAGCAAGGAGCTCGTACGTGAGTTTTCGATATTCGGCGCTGATCGCGCTCGTAGTCGCTGCATCGTCCGCGCGTGCGCAGGTGGTGGGATATCCGCCGGCACGCAGTCCCTATCTCGATTTAGAGTATTCGCAAGAGCTCACACCGATCCTCGGTTACTATTGGGGCCGAGTCGACCCGGCCGCAGTCGCGCCGGGCAATGGTGCGCTAGTGGGACTGCATTACGAGTGGCGAGCTGGCGGCCCGGCACATCTGACGGCCGAAGTGGCGCACATCTCGTCGAGCCGTCTCTTGCTCGACCCCACGAAGCCCGCGACCACGCGCGATCTTGGCGAACGTAGCTGGCCGCTCTGGAGCGCCGATTTCGGACTAGGGATGAGTCTCACCGGCGCGCGAAGCTGGCACAGCCTCGTTCCCGAAGTGAAGGCGGGCGTCGGACTCGTCTCCGACTTCAAGTCCGCGGACGTCGGCGGCTTCAAGTACGGCACCCGCTTTGCACTCACATGGGGCGCTGCTTTGCGATACGTCCCTGCTGGCAGCAGATATCAAATTCGCGCCGATTTCTCGAATCGATTGGTCTCCATCAGATATCCCGATCTGTACTTTCGTCCGCCAGGAACCGGCCTGACACCGGTCCTCACAGGCAAAGATCAATCGGTGTGGAGAAACAATCCCGCGCTGACGATCGGCATCTCGTATCTGTTCTCGCGCTGAGGACGAGCCATGGCCCGCGACTTCGAGGATGTGAACGACATCGATGATCTGGACGACGACGAGCTGCGAGGACTGGTGCGTGAGCATCTCGCCTCCGACAGCGCGCTCGACATCGATGATCTCACGATCAACGTCGAAGACGGCCATGTGATTCTCGATGGACGAGTCGGCACGGACGAGGAACGCCGCATCGCGGAGCATATCGTGACCGACGTGCTCGGCGTCGAGGACTACGAGAACAACATTTTCGTCGATCCTATTCGACGCGCGACCAGTCCCGAAGCGGCTGACGACAATCTCGCGGACGAGGATGCGACTGAAGGTCGGCTGCTGGGCGATCGTCCGGTGAGCCTCAGTCCGGAGGTCGAGGACCGCCTCGAGGATGAGGACGCACAGCTCTACGGAACGACCGACCTGGGTCACGCGATCGAGGAAGGCACTTCGTGGATTCCGCCTGAGGCGCCAACGCCGGAGGGCTTTCCAGGTCAAGATGAGCGCGGCGAGCTCGGCGAAGACCACTGAGATAGGGGTTAGCGGCTCGGGCCTTGAGGGTCAGGGTTACGATTAAGTCGCCCTGACCCTTTCTTCTTCTTCATGCCAGCCTTTCTCACGCGGCGCGTTAGCTTCGCCGCGGCGCACCGATACCGAATTGCGGAGTGGTCCGACGAGCGCAACGAACAGGTCTTCGGGCAGTGCGCTCGGCCGAGCTATCACGGTCATAGCTACGTGTGCGACG
>JANWKK010000120.1 GCA_025451425.1 Gemmatimonadaceae bacterium | reverse complement strand
TCTTGGCAGCACGCCGACGACAATCGCCGAGCCGCTCCCGATCCGGAGGTGTCGGCCTACGATCGATGGGTCGGCGCCGAACCGCCGTTGCCAGGATGCATACGTCAGCATCAGAACTCGCGGCGGTCCCGGCGTGAAGTCGCCCGGTACGAACAGTCGACCAAGCGCGGGCCGAGCGTCGAGCACCCGGAAAAAGTCCTCGGTGACATTCCAATTATAGATCTGCTCGACGCCGTCGGAGCTCGTGTAATTCAGCGCAAATGGCTCAGCCGCCGCCAGCGCCGAGAATGCCTGACTGCGGGATCGCCAGTCCGCAAAATTGGCGGGCGCCACGTCATCGTGGTCGACGCCGTTCTTGCGATTGTCCTGATACACCGCGACGATACGACCGGCGTCCGAGAACGGAAGCGGTTTGAGCAACACGCCGTCGACGACACTGAAGATCGCCGTCGTCGCCCCAATGCCGATCGCGAGCGTCGCGATGGCCGCGATCGTGAACCCGAGCGAGGATCGAAGCGTGCGGATCGCGAAGACTACATCTCCGGCGACGTCCGTCATCCATACGCGGGGCGCAAAGCGCCGAATTCCATCGATGATCGACGACATGATGTTGTGCTCGCCTCGGGGATTGGGGATCGGGTCGCCGCACGACTCGGCGGCTGGCTCCATTCCCATTGTTCCCGCGAGACGGGGTGGCGTTTACAGCTGGCGTGTTGGCGTGTCGGCGTGTGTCCAGAGCGCGAGCGGCGGCTCCGACGCCGGATGGCTCTCGATGGCCGCAGTTCGCAGCCGGTTCACCTTGACGCTCACCCCTTGACATTCAAGTGGTGGCGCTGTAACATCGCTCCCATCGCACCGGTGGGAGAAGCCAGTGGACGAACCGAATACCGACGTCATTCAGGGCACGCTCGACATGCTGATCCTGCGCACGCTCAGCCTCCAGCCCCTGCACGCGTTTGGCATCGGGCGCCGAGTGGAGCAAATCTCGCGCGGCGTGTTCAAGGTGAATCCGGGATCGCTGCTAACCGCTCTCCAGCGGCTCGAGCGCGCAGGCTCGCTGGACTCCGACTGGCGACAGACGGAGAATTCGCGGCGAGCGAAGTACTACACCCTCACTCGCTCCGGAAAGAAGGAGCTCGGCCTCAAAACCGAAGATTGGACTCGCCGCGCAGCGGCAGTCGCCCGGCTTCTCAAGGCAGAGGGTTGAGCGCGTGTCGCTCTGGCGCCATCTCACACGCGGCATGCGTGCGCTCGCGAACAGGAAGTCAGTTGATCGCGAGCTGACCGACGAGCTCCGCCACTACGTCGACGAGGCCGCCGCGGAGCGCGTCGCTCATGGCTGGTCGAGCACCGAGGCGCGGCGCGCCGCGATACTCGAGATCGGGAACATGACTGTCGCCCGCGAGCGCGCACGGTCGTACGGCTGGGAGAATGTCGTCGGCTCGTTGATCAGCGACCTTCGCTACGCTGGCCGCCGATTGCGCAACAGTCCCGCCTTCACCGCAGTCGCGGTGGGCACGCTGGCGCTCGGCATCGGCGCGAGTACCGCGATCTTCAGCGCGGTGAACCCGATCTTGTTCGAGGCGCTTCCATACCCTCACGCAAATCGCATCGTCATGATCTCCGACGTGACCTCCGCGGGCGAACCGCTCGACGTTACGTTCGGCAGCTACCTCGAGCTCGCTCGGCGCAGCCACGCGTTCGCATCCATTGCGCCCCTCAACACATGGCAGCCGGCGATGGTCGGAGACGGCAACCCCGAGCGACTCGCGGGACAACGTGTCGGCGCCGATTATTTTCGATCGCTCGGTGTTGCGCCGTACATCGGGCGCGACTTCGAGATCGACGACGATCGCGCGAACGGGCCGAACGTCGTCATGCTGAGCAACTCGCTCTGGAAACGACGGTTCGCGAGCGACCGGTCGATCGTCGGGCGCAACATCCGCCTCGCCGATAACGACTATCTCGTCATTGGCGTCATGCCCTCTTCGTTCGAGAATGTGCTGGCGCCGCTCGCGGACGTGTGGTCTCCGCTCCAGTACAGCTTGGCCTTCGGCACGCAGAGCCGGGAGTGGGGCCATCATCTTCGGGTTGTTGCGCGACTACGACCCGGTGTGGAGATAGATCAGGCACGCAGGGAGCTGAATCAAATCGCCCGCGCGCCCGTGCCGGAGTTCGCGCGCGTGCCGTGGGCATCGCTCGGCAACGGGCTGCGCGTGAGCTCCCTGCAGGCGGACGTCACGCGAGGCGTTCGGCCTGCGCTGATCGCCGTGCTCGTTGCGGTGGTGCTCGTGCTGGCCATTGCGTGCGTGAACGTGACCAACATCATGCTCGCGCGCGGGGCACAGCGGCGTGGCGAGTTCGCCATGCGAGCCGCGCTTGGCGCCGGCCGAAAGCGGCTCGCCAGGCAGCTGCTCACCGAAAGCGTGGCGCTCGCGCTCGCAGGGGGAGCGCTCGGAATGGTCGTCGCCGCGCTCGGTGTCCGGGCGATCGTGGCACTCAGCCCTCCGGCGCTGCCGCGAATCGGCGCAATTCGCCTGGACGGCGCGATGTTTCTATTCGGCCTCGTCATCACGACGATCATCGGCCTGGCGGTGGGATTGCTGCCCGCGCTGAGCATCGCGTCACGCGACCTTCACTCCGGCACTAAGGAGAGCTCGCCCAGAACCTCGGGCAATCATCAACGAACGCGGGGAGCACTCGTGGTCGCCGAGGTGTCGCTCGCGCTCGTGCTACTGGTGAGCGCGGGGCTGCTGCTCAAGAGCATCTCGCACGTGTTCGCTGTTCCCGTGGGCTTCGACTCTTCACACCTGATTACGATGCAGGTGCAGGAATCCGGGAACCAGTTCCAGTCGGACAGCACGACCAACTCCCGGGTCGACAGCGCTCGGTACAAATTCTACGCCGAGGCGCTGGAGGCAGTGCGTCGCGTGCCGGGTGTGACTGCCGCCTCCTTTACCAGCTTGCTGCCGCTGAGCGGTGAGTTCGACACCTATGGAGTTCATTTCGAGGATGCGCTCGACGCGTCCAACGATGGCGCCGCTCTGCGCTACGCCGTAACGCCAGGCTACTTCGATGCGATGACCATTCCCCTCAGACGCGGTCGCCTGCTGGATGCGCGCGACGGCCCGGACGCCCCGCGAGCGGTATTGATCAACGAGTCATTCGCGAAGCGCCAATTCAAGGGTGAGCGCGCGCTCGGGAAGCGACTCCGCTTCGGTCCCGAGGACGGCGATTGGTACACGATTGTCGGAGTGGTCGGCGACGTGAAGCAGTCGTCGCTCACGATCGGTCAGCCGGACGCATTGTACGTCTCGCCCACGCAATGGCATTGGGTGGACAACGTGATGTCGCTCGTCGTGCGCGCGCGCGGCGACGTGGCCGCGTTCACTCCGGCGATTCGCGGAGCCATCTGGTCCGTCGATAAGGACCAGCCCATCGCGCGTATCGCGACAATGCGCGAGCTCGTCGATCGATCGGTCTCCGATCGGCACTTCGCACTGATCCTCTTCGAAGCGTTCGGACTCACCGCCCTGGCGCTTGCGGCGATCGGACTATACGGAGTGTTGTCCGGAAGCGTGACCGAGCGCAAGCGCGAAATCGGCGTCCGCTCGGCGCTGGGCGCATCGCAGCTAAGCATCGTCCGCATGGTGCTGCGACGAGGGCTGTTGCTCATAGGTGCTGGAGTTGTCCTGGGTCTGGTCGCGGCGGCACTGGCGACGCGAGTCGTGACGTCGATGCTGTTCGGCGTGTCGCGTCTGGATCCTGCGACGTACGCCGTCGTGGTCATTTTGCTCACGGTGGTGTCCACGGTCGCCTGCGCGCTGCCGGCACTGCGCGCCGCGCGAGTCGATCCGGCGAGCACGTTGAAGGCGATGTAGAACGGCCCCGGCAACATTGCCGGGGCCGCTCGTGCTCACATTGACTTGCCGGGCGCTCAGGTGCCTGAATTGCACTGCTGCGTCAGATCTCCACTCCGCGCACTAGTCTCGTTGAATGGAATCGGAAAGTTCGGAAGCGGATCGAATCCGCGCTCCTGCCCTAGTCCCGCCGGAGGCGCGCTTCCATTGAGCTTGCCGAACAGCCGCGCGTCGAGCCAACGGTCCGGGCTCTCCCAGAGCAGCGAGTAGCGCTTCTGCTTGAGAATTTCGTTCAGCACCCCGCCAGCTACATCCGAACCGAAACTGCCAATGGTCTTCGCCGCGAGTCCGCCCTCGCTCACCCGAAGAACGTTCGACAGCGCGAGCGCGCCAGGGTAGTTGCCCTGTCCCCACAGCACCTCGGCCTGGATCATGAGGAGCTCCTTGTCGCTCAGGATCTTCATGTCGGAAGCTGGGGAGCTGTAAACGACGTACACGTCCGACGACGTTAGCCCGGACTGCGTGATGGGCGATCCCGTGATGATCTTGGTTGCGACACGCTGGTCTCCCGGATCGGCCTCGCTCACCACTCGCGGATTCGCCCGGAATACCGTGCTCGTGGGATTCTCGAACAGCGGGTTGACTGCATCCCCCGAGTTTGTGCTGAAATTGTGCTTCGGACCATTGTCGAGATCCGCGGGGTCGCTGCTCACGAACGACGCCGCCAATGCGGTCGACGCATTGGTCAACGCCCCGCCGTCGATGGTCCCGCTCGCGGCATAGTTGCGAAAGGCGATGTAGACGTCGTTCTTCGCCGCGAGCGCGCGATTGAAGGTGAGAAAGCTCGCTGGATCGTCGAAACCGGCGAAGCCCGGCGGCAACACGAAGGGGAAGCTCGAGCCGCCCGCACTCAGATTGGCCGCCGCGGAATCGAGCAGCGCCGAGATGTACTGGTGGACGTCATTCGCGCAGCTCAACGGCGCCGGCGGATCAGTTGCCGGGATGTCCGTGTTGATCGGCGCGCCGGCGGTGTCGCGCGCTTCGATTATGCGCAGGTACAGCTGCGCCTTGATCGTCCGCAGGTAGCCGAGCGCGGCCTGTTGCGCTTCCGGCGGCAGCACGGTCGCCGGTGCGTTGTTGACGCCCCCGATACCGATGTTCGCCAGACGTACCGAGCCGTATGGCCAGAGCGCGGAGCCCAGAAAATCGCTGGTATTGATCCCAACTCCGAGCAGCTCGGTCACGAATCGCGGCTCGGAGCCGGTGAGGCGGTAGCCGTCCCGGCCAATGGTCTCGCCGTACAGCACCTCATTGCCGGCCTGCCCGCGATCTCCAAACAGGACGCCGGTTGCGAGCGCCTGCACCTGCGACAGGTCGGAGATGGTCGAGAAGTCGGTGACGCTCGGGTTGTTCAGGTCTGGCCGGGTAGCATCCTTGCACGCCCCCATCGCCACGACGCCGAGCAACACCGCCAAATATCGAATCCGCATGGCCCTCTCCCTCACAAGGGGAAGTGTGCTTTGTCTAAGTAGTGTTGGCATGGTCAGAAGTCCACGTTGAGACTGAAGAAATAGCTTCGTGTGGGTGGATACGGCGCGAGGTCCTGACCACGATTGATGTTCTGATTGCCAAAGTTCGACACTTCGGGATCCAGCCCCGGATACTTCGTCCACGTCGCCAGATTGCGCCCGCTGACTTCCGCGCGAACCCCGTTCACGCGACCGCCGAACATGCCGTGCACCAGCGACTCCGGGAGGTTATAGGACACGCTGACCTCGCGCAGCTTCAGGAACGATGCATCCTGCATGTATACCGACTTGCCGATGTTGTTGAACAGCGAGTCGCGCACGAGTGATTGCGCGTAGTCGGGGGCCGTGCCCAACTCGTCGTACACGTTCTGCGAGATGTTCACGACGTCGCCACCGTTCCGCCAATCGAGCAGTCCGTAGACCTGGAACCTTCCGATCGTGATCTGGTTGGAAAAGCCGAGCGTGAACTTCGGCTGATAGTCGCCAATGTCGCGGACGACGCCAACGCCCGCGCTGTCCACGGTGCCGCGGATTTGCGACGGCGAATGGCCGACCTCGATGTACCCGCTGCCGTATTGGAAGCCAAAGGAGTTCGGCGGCCGGAATGCGGGGACGCCGTCGGGGAGGCTCATGACCGTGCCACGGTTCATTGAAAACGTCACGTGCGTATTCCAGTTGAAGTCCTTGCCCGCGACCGGAACGCCGGACAGCGACGCTTCCAGGCCGCGATTCCGAATCTCACCGCCGTTGAAGATGCGCACGGCGAAACCGGTGGATGGCGCCAGCGTCTGTTGCAGAATCAGATCAGAGTTGTTCTTCTGGTAGCCGGTGACGGAGAGGGCGATCCGGGAGTCGAGTAGTCCGACATCGAATCCACCCTCGATCTCCTTTTCTCGCTCTGGGTGCAGCGTGGGATCGGCGAGCGTACCGCCGATTTGCACACCGTTCTGGCTGGCGTACGTGACTCCGGTGAGTGAGGTGAACTTCTGCCCATATATCGGCTCGTTGCCGGTTTCGCCGTACGCCGCGCGAAACTTGAGCTCCTCGAGCGGCCCCGCCTTCGGGATGCGATACGAGAGCGCGACCTTCGGATAGTAAAACAGCTTGTTCACATCCTGGTTATTGGTACTGCGCTGGCCCAGAATGCCGCCGGTGACGAGGAGTCGCTCGTCCATCATCAGCACCTCTTCCTGAGCGAAAAGGGCGAGCGTCCGCGTCAGCGTCCGGTTCTCGAACACGGACACCGCGGAGCCGCGATCCACGTTCTGCTGGCCAGTCAGAAGGTTCTGCGTGACGTTGTTCGTCGAGCTGAAGCTGTCATAGCCGCGCCGCGCACCGAGTGAGGTCGTGGCCGTGAAGCTGTGCGCCGTGTACTGATGCGCCAGCGTGAGCGCGATCGGTGCCTGCGTCTCGCCCGCGGCAAGATTCGTCCCCGTGCCGGGCAGACCATCCAACGGCTCGTACTGCAGAATCGGCGGTGAGAAGATGTTCGCGGTGTACGCGTAGTGATCGAGTCCCATGTCCAGCGTGGCCTTCAGGTTCTGCATGTCGTTGCTGAACACGTTGTAAGTCGCGTTCACTGATCCGATCATGCGAAGCACGTCCTCGGGTGTGCGCAGATACGCGATCGTCTGCAACGGGTTGCTCGAGGTGAACGGGTTCACCGGATACACACCATTGGTCGGCCGGAAGTCGAAGAAGCTCGGGGTCTCCGCCATCACGAAATACGGCGTGATGTTGTTGTTGTCATTATTGCTGATGCCGCGCTGTGTGAGCGTGTGGATCAGATTCGTGTTCACCCGAATCTGCAGCTTGGAACCGGCGTTCTGCGTGACATTGAGGCGCAGCGATTGCTTGCTGTAGCCGGTGCCGTACATGATGCCGTTGTCGTGCTGGGCGAGACCGGATACGAAGTACTGCGTCAGATCGTTGCCGCCGCTCACGTCCAGGCTGGATTGGTATGACAGGCTACGGTCGCCGTAGACCTGCTTCTCGAAGTCGCAGAATCCGTTGCACGACGTGTAGTTCGCGAGCACGGAGGCGGAATCCATGACCTCAGACGTCGTGCCGGATCCGGCGTAGGCATACGCGTCGGCGAGCGAGAAGTGACGCGAGCCCAGCGTGTTCCCCTGAGTGTACGTTCCAAGTCGCTGCGTGAACGAGAACTTCGTCTTTCCGGGCTCGCCGCGCTTCGTCGTGATGACGATGACGCCGTTCGCCGCGCTGGAGCCATAGATGGCCGCAGCGGACGGACCCTTCAGAATTTCGATGGACTGAATGTCATCGGGATTCAGGTCGGCGATGCGGTTCACGCCGTTGTCCTGGTTGCCCGCGTTCATCCCTGCGCCGGCTCCGGATATCGCATTCAGCCCCGACTCGATGGTCGTGTTGGAAACGGGAACACCATCCACGACGTAGAGCGGTTGCGAGTTGCCAAAGATCGAGGTGACGCCGCGCATCTGCACCTGGAGTCCGCCTCCCGGCGCACCGGAGTTCGACGTGATCACCGTGCCCGCGACCTTACCCTGAAGCGCATTCTCCAGCGTCGGCGTCTGGGTTCTGGATAGATCCTCGGCGCCCACCGTCGCGATGTCGTTCGCGAGGTTTCGCCGCGCCACGTAGGTCGCCTGACCAGTCACGACTCGCTGGCTCAATCGGAGGGCATCGGCCCTCATCTTGATGTCCACCACCGACTGATCCGCGCCAACGGTGTCGTTCACCGGTCCGTAACCAATGCGCCGGATTTCGAGCGTGAGAATTCCTGCGGGCACGCCATTGATCGTGAACTGACCGTCCGACCGGGAATACGTGCCGAACGACGTACCCCTGATGTGAATGCTGGCGGACGCGATGGGGGCATTCGTCTCGAGATCCGTGACGGTTCCCTTGAGCGTTCTCTGCGCCTGCGCAGCACTACTGAATGCCGCGCTGAACAGAACGGCCAACACGAATAGACAAAGCTTCCGCACGTCGCCTCCTTGCTGAGTGGGAAGGGTGGGAAAGAGCTGCGAGCGATCCTCGTACGAGCGGGCCACGACTTGCGAGCAACGGCTGAGGATCTTGGTAGCAGGTGACAGTCATCGCTTTCGCGCCCAATGTCAACGGGAGGTCAGAGAGTCGTGCGAAAAATGTCAAGGCAATTGCATTGTTGAGGTCGGCGAGGCCAGGACCGACCTCGGCAGTTGCATGGCAGGCCCATGCAGAATCCCCCCAGCAAGGAAACAATCCTCCGGAGGAAACGCACATGAAGCTCTTCACCTATCTCAATTACGGCGGCAACTGTCGCGAGGCCTTCGAGTTCTACGCGAAGCACCTTGGCGGGAAGATCACGATGCTCATGACGTTCGCCGACCAGCCGGATCCTGGAAACGCACCGCCGGGCTCCGAGAACAAGATTCTGCACGCGCGAATGGACGTAGCCGGCACGACACTTCTCGGCGCGGACGTCCCACCGGATCGATTTCAGACGATGCGGAGTGCGTATCTCACGCTGATCGTGGACAGCGACGCCGAGGCGGAGCGGCTGTATGCGCTACTCCGCGAGGGCGGCGAGATCTTCATGGCGATGGAGGAAAACTTCTTCGCGCATCGGTTCGCGATGCTGCGCGACAGGTTCGGCACTTCGTGGATGTTGATCCACGAGCGGCCGATGCCGTAGCGCCCGCCCTAGCCGCAGCTACAAACGGTGCAGGCTCAGTCGACGACGATCGGCGCCGTCCACCGGAAGGATCCCCACTCCAACACGAGAGTTCCTTTTCGCGTGCCCGCAGGCGCGATGGAGATCGCGAACTTCTCGACTGGCGAGTTGGTCGAGTCGACCAACAACGGCGCCTTGCCGAGATCGAGCTTCTCGTCGTACTCCGTGCCCCATTGTCCGGATTGTTTGTTCACGATCAGATCCGCGTGTCCACCTTTGCGCGGCACGGTCCACAACGTGTAGGTGCCGGCGGCCAAGCGCATGCCGGCCAGCGTAATCGGCGCCGACGTCGTGAACTGTGTCGCCGCGTTTGCACCGGTGCGCCATACCTCGTCGAACGGCATGATGTTGCCGAGCAGTACGCGTCCGCGCGCGAGCGGCCGGCCGTAATCGACCGAGAGCGTTGCAGCGCCGATGGTCGCCCGCGCGGTGTCGCGTACGCTCAACTGCTTCATGCCGCCACTCTTCGTCTCGAGCGTCGCGAACCGCTCACCGATCGCCTCGACGTCCGGCTGCGTAGCGAGGCGCTGTACTTCTACCTTGTACGTCGAGCGCGCTCCCGAATACGTGAGCATGTGGTGAAGCGAGTCGAACGTCGCGTCACCGTAGCCCGCCAGCCAGTCGTGGTGCAGCTCGGCCTTGTTGGCGGCGACCAATCGCACCACGCCGCGGTGCAGCGGGAAGTGATCGAACTCGCGGTCGATGTAATACTGCCGCAGCTCCACGCTGTCGCCCGGAGCCTTGGCGCGCCTCAGCGCCGCGCCGAAGTACAGATCCGTGAGACCGTACATCTGCGGGAGATGCGGCATCGTCAACGCGCCGCCCGTCGCAAACGCGATGCGCTTCGTGCCGGTGGAATCATGTTTGGAGATGTGGACCGAGTCGTCGCTCACGTCCGCAACGAGGTGACGCTCCCGCTCTTTCCACGGCTCACTCGGTGTGATGATGTCCATCTCGAGATGCTTGATGGTTCCGTCGGCGGCCATCTCGATCGTGGTGTGACGGCGCCGGACGCGCGGGAAGCGGTCCACCTCGTCGCTCACGATCTCGTTGCCGCGGCGCGTTATGCTCTCGACCGAGATCGTATCGGTCCCGAGGCGAGCGATGAAGCCGTAGTGCTCGACCGGCTTCGTGGACTGGCAAGCGGCGAGAGCGAGCAGGAGAATCGCGAGTCGCTTCATCGATGATGGCGGAATGGAAGAGCGCTTTCGCGGGCTGGCCGCGTTTGCGGGATTCGTCATCTCTTGATCCTCAGGCGCTGGGAAAACTCCCGCAATGCCGTCGGGAGATCTCATACACAATTCGGACAGTCGAGTGAGCAAAGCGGGACTTCAGTGCCGTCCCGCAGACGCCCTTCTGCTTTACCGCTTAGTTGAAACCAACGCCCGGCCAAATCGCTGTGACCATCGTACCACGGTCTGCTAGACAAACGCGGGCCCGGTTCCCATATCGGACCGCGTAGAGCAGTGTTCAACGTTTGCAGGAACAAGTATCGGCTCGTGGTCGATTTTCGGTACGATCTTCGGCGAATCTACATCCGGCATATCGTGACTCATGCTGAGTACACGCGATTGCTCAAGCGCGGAGAGTTGTGATAAGGACTCGCACGACTGTCTATCGGTGAGTGGCGACCAAGAACACTGCAAGAACGAGACGGAGGCAACGGATGACTACGGCAACTCTTGACTTCGCAAAGCCGCATGTATTGCGCAATGCACGTGAGTATCGCGCAGCAGTGGCAGAGATCGATCAATTACTCGACATTGATCCGAAGCGCGGGAGCGAGGCGTTCGATCGCCTCGTATTCCTATCGGTGCTCGTGCAAGTGTATGAAGATGAGCATGACCCGCTCGACGAACATGGAAGCACTCCTCAGAGCGTGGTAGCCTTCATGCTTGAACAGCGAGCCATGACGCGCGCTCAGCTGGCTCCGCTAATGGGAGGTAAGGCTCGAGTGTCGGAGTTCTTCGCGGGCAAGCGTCGCTTGTCGGTTGAGCAGATCCGCACACTACGCGAGGAGTTTGGGATTCCAGCCGATTTGCTGATTGGGTAACTGATCGAAATACGTGTCGCCAAAGTGCGGGCTGAAATCGCCGACGCGAGGGCACTGCGTCGGCTGCTCAGGGAGAGGTACGGTGAATGATCTACGGTCGGTCACCCCCGCTCCCAAAATGGAGGCGGCTCGATTCCGAGCGAGCGGAGATACACGTAGCCCTGGCCGCGATGGTGGATCTCATTGTCCCTGATGTATAGCAGCAACTCGTAGATCGGCATCTTCCACTGCCCGAACGCGGTGTCCACCTCCTGAAAACGCGCCGCGGGAATCGTGGGCCAGAGAGTGTTGATCTCATCGGTCGCATCGTCCCAAATGCGGAGCAGCTCCGCCTTGTTCGCCGCCTTGGCCGCGACGTAGGATGCCCAGTTGCCTGTTATCACGCCGTCGAGCGTCGGCACTCCCATGCCGACACACTCCAGTGCGAGAGCGGAGAACGGGCGCATCCCGTCCACGGAATAGCTGAAGAGTTTGTCGTCCGGGAATGCGTCAATTGCGCGGCGCGTGAGGGCGCGATGTCCCTGCCAGTGCTCCAGGAACTGTTGCGACGACATGATCGGCGCGGCGGTGGAGGTCAATGTCATCGAGGTTCCCCGCGTTCGTGATTAAGGCCTGACTACGTTGTTTTAGTCCAGCTGCTTCGAGCGAAATAACGCTCGCTGGAGTTCTCGTCAACC
>JANWKK010000119.1 GCA_025451425.1 Gemmatimonadaceae bacterium | reverse complement strand
GCGTCCGGCACCGGCGTGCCTCTCGTAACTTCTGACACGCCGACGACCAGCACGCTCTTCTTCTGCGCCTCTGCTGGCTCGGCGCTCAGGAACAGCACGCAGAGCACCAACGACCCAAACGCAGCCTGACGCAAAAGATTAGAAGTACCGTGCTTGCGTATGCCTGGCGGCGAACATCGCATGGCAGTTCACGTTGAGTACCAACGAAATCTATCGTACCATTATTAGCTAACAGTGCAAGATTGACGCGCATTTTCGTGAGCCTGGCAGGCCCAAGCAACAAGGCCCCCACCGAGCGGTGAGGGCCTTGTCGAACGAGCTCGAACGGCAGCAACTCCTTACTGCGAACCGCAGCCCGCCGTGAACGTCGGAACGACCGCGGAGTTGTTCCACTTCGTGTCCCACCACATCGGCGTCGTGAGCAGATCCGGCCCCTGACGCGCGGTCGCTGCCATCACCTGCGTCTCGTTCACCTGATATTCGGTCGGCGAATACTCGAACCGCCGCGGCACGATCGTGGTGATCGCGTTCGGTCCCGGCTTCACCGTGTTCGGTACGCACGTGCGGCGCCACAGCGACCACGTCGTACCACCGTCCGTGAACAGCGCGATCCACTCCTGCTCGTCAATCTGCACGAGACCCGGTGTGCCCGGCGTGTACGCAACAGATGCCTGCGTCATGTAGCTCGCGGGCATCGTCACGCCCCACTGATCGAACGAGGCCTGGATGCCTTTGTTGTAGAACGTCGGTGCCGACGCCAAGAGCACGCCACCGAGTCCGCGGTTCGCCGCCTCAGCCTGGATGAACGCCACCTCGGCGTATGTCATCACGAACGTCGGGGTCGCCTTGCCCGTGCCGCCGTCTACCGCGGCAAGATTGGCCGGCGGCCAGAAGATCAGGCCGGGCCGCGATGTATCGTTGAAATACGGCTGCGCCGTCGCCTGGACCAAGCCGTTAGGCATCCCCGCGTAATTCGGGAACGCCGCGTTGATCGTCGTGTCCTGCGTCGCCGGGGTCGCGAAGACGGTGATCCGCTGGTCATTCAGGCCGAGCAACAAGTTCATGAACGTCTGCGACATGCGGTGATCGTCGCGTCCCGCGAAGTTGTCCGACCACGGATTGTTATACACGCCGTCGCCCGGCCAGTTGAGCTGCGCGTTGTCCGCGTTAGAGGTAAATACGCCGCCGGGCGCCGCGAGCGCCAACTGGATCTGCGTGCTTGCCGTCGCGGCATCTACATTCACGATCTGCATCGCCAAACGCAGGCGAATCGAGTTCGCGAACTTCTGCCAGGCTGCGGGATCGCCGCCGTAGATAGGATCCGCGCCCCCCAGGCTGTTCGACGCGCCCGTCAACGCTTTCGACGCGTTGTCCAGCTGCTTGAACATATCGGCATAGATCGCTTGCTGAGTGTCGTACGTCGGCGTCAACGTCGACCCGACGCTGTCACCGGCGAGCGCCTGGAAGTACGGAACGTCGCCGAAGGTATTGGTGAGGTACGCGAAGTCGAGAACTTCCAAAATGGCCGCGGGCGCCCAGATACTGGCGTCCTTCGCCGCCTGTCCCTTCTGAATGATTTTGCGGAAGTCCTCCATCTCGCTCGTGTACGGCGAGTCGAACCAGGTTTGCGTCGAGCTGGCCTGCAGGCGCTTGTAGTCGTCCTCGTCGGGGTACTGTACTTCGGCGAGATGCTGCACGACCCACTCCGTGCCGCGCAGGTCATAGCCGTTGCCAATCCAGCGCGCGACCACTGTCCGCGCCGCGTTAGTGAAGATCGTTGTCGCCGGCACGTCCTCCGGCGCGTTCGGATTCTTATTGATGTTGGTGAGCTTGTCGTTGTTGCACGCGGCAGCGCCTAACAGCGCGACCCCGGCACCGACGACGAGCAGATAGCGTCTATTCTGCATGTGATCTGTAGTCTGAGGTGAGTTCGCTGAGCGTCACTGTTACGGGGTCACGCGGACGCTGATGCCGAACGTGCGAGCATTGGGGATCGAGCCGTACTCCACGCCCTGCGTTCCGTTGCCGGTGCTGTACGAGACTTCCGGGTCGACGTTAGGCACGCTCGTCCATGTGTACAGATTCCGACCTGTCAACGCGAGGTTGACCTGCGCTGCGTGCGCGGCGTTGGCCCAGCGCTGCGGCAGATCGAGCCCGATGCGCAGCTCGCGCAGCTTCACGTAGCTGTCGTTGTACACGTAGCCCTCGTTCACCGGGAAGATGTCCTGGTAGTAGTTCTCCGAGGTCACCGTCGTCGCGTTGGCGGTCCCGCCGACGCACACATAGTTCCCGTTCGACGTCGTGTGCGAGCCGGCCCCGCAGCTGCTCATGTCGAGGCCCTTCACCAGGTAGCCTGGCTTGTTCCAGTCGACCTCGCGGCCCTTGAGCGAGCTCTTGAGAACGCCGGAGTAGTCACCGAACCAGTTCGTGATACTCCACAGGTTTCCACCGTTGTGGATGTCGAGGAGCGCGCTCAGTGACAGCCGCTTGTATGTCACCGTGTTGCCCCAGCCGCCCGTCCAATTCGGCTGGATGTTGCCGAGGATCTGCTTGATCGGATTCGCCATCGTTAGGCCGCCACCCGTAGATGCCGGGCCGCCACTGACCATCAGCTGACCAGTGGCGCTGTCGCGCATATACGCATTGCCGACGAGCGCGCCGTAGGGCTGGCCCTGCCGCGCTTCGACGCTCACGTACCACCAGCCGGTCGTCGGGCTCGGCGGAACGATGATCGTGTTAACGCCAGAATAGAGCGACACGACCTTACTGCGGTTGCGTGCGTAGTTGAACGTGGACGTCCACTGCACGTTCCCCGTCTGTACAGGGATAATCGTCAGTAGCCCCTCGATTCCCTTGTTCGTGACACTGCCGGCGTTGATCGACTTCGCGCCGAAGCCTGTGGCGGGCGAAACCGCGAGGTTGAAGATCTGGTCGCGCGTGTTCTTCCCGTAGTAGCTCGCGTCGAGGTTTGCGCGGCCATTGAAGAAGCTCATCTCCAAGCCGCCTTCGGCCGACGTCGTGATCTCCGGCTTGAGCTCCGAGTTGGCGACGACGTCGCTGAGCGAGAACTGCGGCAGACCCTCGAACTGGTTCGGCGAGCCGACGTACGTCGTACGCAGCTGATACGGAATCGCATCGTTTCCGACCTTCGCGACCGAGCCACGCACCTTCAGGTATGACAGCACCGAATTGCGCAGCGACGGCAATGCGTCGGTCAGCACCACCGACGTGTTCACCGACGGGTAGAAGTACGAATTCTGGCCCGCTGGCAGTGTCGATGACCAGTCATTGCGCGCCGTTCCTTCGACCGTCCACCAGCCGTTCCACGTGTACGACGCCGAACCATAGAGGCTGTTCACCTGCCGCTGAGTTACTTGCTGCAGATTCTCCGGTGCAATCGCGGCATTCGAGACATTGTAAATGCCGGGCGCCGAGATACCGGACGTCGAAACCTGGTTCCAGTTGTAGTTCTGCTTGCGAATGTTGCCGCCGAAGGTGCCCTGGAGATTGATGCGTCCGAAATCCTTGTTCGCGTTGAGCAGGCCCTCGGTGTTCGTCTCGTTGTTGTACTCGTTCTGCAGCGTGAACGCGCCGTTGTACGACTGATCCAATCCCGCACCGCCGCTGTTTGGTCCCGTGATGTCGGCCGGGCTGAAGTCCTGGTTGATCTGGTAGCGATACCAGTCGCTTCCGACGCGTCCGGTGGCCGTCAGCCAGTCGAACATGCGATAGCTGGTCGACACCGTTCCGATGAGGCGATCGCGAGCATCGTTCTCGGGATTGCCAAGCATCAGGAAGTACGGATTGTTGTGATAATTGTAATTCCAGTTGAACTCACGGTAGTCGGGGCCGCCGTTCAAGGCGCCGCTCTTCTGCCAGCTGTCCTTGAGCACATTCATATCGACCTGGCGGCCGAACCAGACGAAGCTCTCGAGGATCGAGTTCCCATATCCTTGGCCTGGACGATCGCGGCCAACGTTGCGGATGTAGCTGACCGTTGCCGTCGAGCTCAGGTTCGGCGTGATCTGCAGATCGCCCGTCATGAGCGCGTTCGTCTTCGTCAGATACGTGCCGGGGATGAAGCTCTGGAGGTTGTTTTCGCCGGCTGAGAGGCGGGCGTTCGCCTTATCCGTACCACCGCTGATCGCGAGCGTCGCCGACGACGTATGTCCCGTCTGGAAGAAAGACTCCACGTTGTTCGGGTGCGCGACCCATGGCTGCTGCTTGCCGGTGAACTGGTCGATTAACCGGCCGTCGAGCATCGGTCCCCAGCTCTGATCGGCGCCGTCGTTGACACCCTTGCCCGCACCGTTCACAAACTTGAAATTGCCGCCCGCGCCCTGACCGTACTGGTTCTGATAAGTGGGCAGAATCGATGGACTCTCATTCGTATAGAAGGTGTTCAACTCCGAATGCACGTTACCGCCGGTATTGGCGCCCTTCTTCGTCGTGATGAGCACGACGCCGTTCGCCGCGCGCGAGCCGTAGAGCGCTGCCGCGTTCGGGCCCTTCAACACCGTCATCGTCTCGATGTCGTCGGCATTGATGTCGTTCAGCACCGAGCCTTCGTCCCATCCGCCGTAGGGGTTCGCGCCGTGATCCGTCTTCGCGACGGGCACACCGTCGACGATGAAGAGCGGCGTGTTGTCGCCCGTGATCGAGTTCGAGCCGCGGATCGTGATCATGCTCGATACACCTGGGCTCCCCGTGCCGGTGATCGCGACGCCGGAGACCTTGCCCTCCATCTGCGACACGATGTCTTGAGCCTTGGTCTGCGTCAGCTCCTGCGCGCTGACCTGCTGCACCGCGGTGCCGACCTGACTCTTCTCGCGTGACTGGCCGAGCGCTGTTACCACGACGCCGGTAAGCTCCGTCGGCGTGGCCGTCAGCGTGAAATCCTGCGTGATCGTGGTCCCGGAGAGCGTGACATTCACGGCTTGCGCACGGAATCCGATGCGACGCGCCGTGATGCGTACGGCCTGACCGATCGAACGCGTGGCAGGCACCGTGAACGAGTAGCGGCCATCGGCTTGGGAATACGCGCCAAGGCCCATGGTGGGAATGGTGATGCTGGCTCCCTGGAGCGCGGTTCCCGCGTCCGTGGTGACTCGGCCGGTCACTACCGTCGGTTGCTGCGCACCCAAGACTCCCGGCGCGAGACCGAGGAACAGACCGACTGCAGCGACGACACCTCTCAGGTGACTCGTCATAGCGTGTCGCGACCTCTTGGTGAGAAGGACTTGCGCGGTGTTCACTCGTCGATCCATCGCGGACGGCGAGAACAACCGCGGGAAACGGCACTCGTCAGGCACGAAGCATCACGAGGCGGCCCACGTGTGATGCACTCGCGCCGTGCGAGACCCGTTTCTCTCGTGCGTCAGCAACTAAAATCGCCGACTGCACGCGCAGGGTCAACCGGCATAGCCGCGACGCAAGCAGGTATTTCTCAGCAGCGAATTGCGTGGGCTGCGCTCTACGCGGAATTCGATGTGACGAAAGGTCCGATCGGCGGGTTAAGTCGTCCCTCGTCCCAGGCAGGTGAGCGTTCACGGCGCACAGGGACGAAGCGGCTCCCCTCTCCGATGTCGCCTAACGAGCCGGCCTCGCCCGCCGCGCCGGCTGTGGCTGCGTCAACTCGATGAGCCCCATCGGGTCCACAGTGTGCTCGCCGTAGCGTGCGCTCCAATGCAGGTGCGGCCCCGTTACGCGTCCCGTCGCGCCAACGAGACCAATCTCCTGCCCGCGCTCGACGGTGTCCCCAACAGCGACCGTCGCTTGTGTCAGGTGAAAGTAGCCCGTGACGATTCCGCCGCCGTGATTGATGTACACGACGTTGCCGGCCAAGAAGAAATTGTCGACGAGTGCGACGACGCCACGATTCGCCGCGCGCACCGGAGCGCCAGGTTGGCCCTCGAACTCGACGCCCCCATGGCTGCTCGATAAGCGCCCATTGAACACGCGGCCCGACCCGAAGGTACTCGTTATGCGCGACGCGCGCGGTCGCATGAATGGCGCGGTCCACAGATCCGGCGTGAGGTGCGCGCTCCGGCCCACCGCGCGCGCCTTCTCATTGTCGCGCTCG
>JANWKK010000118.1 GCA_025451425.1 Gemmatimonadaceae bacterium | reverse complement strand
CCTTCGGTAGTTGGTTTGGGCCGGGGCAGACCGAAGGAAGAAAAGAAATTGAATGTGTGCGGCAGAAACAACGTGCCGTTGTGATGAAAGTCGTCGCCGATGAACATGTCCGAGGGCGACGACTGCGGCGACGCGGCCTTGAGCGCCGGATGCGCGTCGATCATGCCCATCACCGTCTGCCAGGCGGGGTACGAGATGCCCCACTGCCCAACGCGGCCGTTGTTATGCGGGATGTTTTTGAGCAGCCAGTCGATCGTGTCGTAGTTGTCGCTGCTCTCATCGACGTCCTTCGGCCCGTGCTTGTTTGGCTTGTACGGGTTCTGCACGCGGAACTCGCCCTCGGAGCGGAATTTCCCGCGCGCGTCCTGGTAGACGAAGATGAAGCCGTCGCGGTCGAACTCGGGCGACGGTCCGAGCACTCGCTTGTACTGCTCGAGCGGATAGGGCGGGATACCGTACGGCGTGCGCAGGAGCATGAACGGCACCGCCTGCGACGTGTCCTTGGGCGTTTAGACGATCGTGTAGAGCTTCACGCCGTCGCGCATCGGGACCATGTACTCGGCCTTGCTGTAGTGCTCTCTCGTGTAGAGCGAGTCGGGCTGTCCGCCGTCGCGTTGAGCGAGTGCGGGCGAGCTCGCGAACGCGAGCGCGGCGGCGAGCCGCACCACCGCGAATGCGGAAGGGATTCGGCGCATGACGTGTCCTCGGAAACATGATGGAGTACGTCACGGACGCGGGACGGTGGGCTCCCGAGTCCGAAACTGGGATCGGCGGCGATCAGCCAGGCAGGACCGTAGCGGTGCCCATCATGGTACACCGCCGGGGTCTGCGCAAGGGGGCTTTTACTGGCCGGGGTACTTGGCGGCGCGCCTTCCACGCATTCAATTAGAGGACGCGGCTCGGCGGTCTCGTTGAGCACTCGCTCATTGGCTCGTTTCCCTCCTCGCGCGAGAGACTGGTGACTGCACACCGTTCAGCGTTCGCTCCATCGCCCCTCCCTGCCTATCCGGCATCGGCAATCGCCATCCGGCCTTTAGTATCGGCCCCCGATCACCGAGCGTGCGTCGCCCTGCAACGCGAGATCTGGGGCGCGACCTTCGACCCCGTCCCGACCTCGATGCTGCAGGTCGCCACGCACCTTGGCGGCATCGCGTTAGGGGCCTTCGACGCAGAGGGGGCGCTCGTGGGTTTCGTCTTCGGCCTAACGGGCGTCGACGAGTCCGGTAACATCATTCACTGGTCGCACATGCTCGCCGTGCGCGACCACCTCCGCGACGCTGGCCTCGGCCGGCGACTCAAGGAGTGTCAACGCCAAGAGCTCCTTCGACGAAGCGTCGGTGAGATGTACTGGACGTACGATCCGTTGATCGCGAAGAACGCGCACCTGAATCTCAACGTTCTGGGTGCGAGAGTCGTCCGCTACGTCCCGGACATGTACGGCGACACCGGGAGCCCGCTGCATCACGGGCTCGCGACGGACCGCCTCATCGTCGTCTGCGAGACGTCACGCCCGGCAGACGCGGTGTCGTCCGTACTCGACACCGCCGAAGCCCGCACACCAATTCTTACCGCGGCGCCTCGGCCGGAGGATCCGCTTGCTCGCGTTGCCGGCGAGGCGGCACCGCGACTTCGCCTCGAGATTCCATCGGAATTCAGTCAGTTGCTCGCGACGGCGCCCGCGGAGGCGCGCACTTGGCACGCGGCGATCCGCGAGCATTTTCAGTGGGCATTTGGCAGCGGCTACGTCGTTACTGGACTCCGTCGCGACCCCGAGACGGGGCGTTCCTTCTACATGCTCGAACAGGTGGCGCGATGAAATTCCTCCTCCGTTCTGCGACGGCAAGCCTCCTCCTCGTCGGGCTGACCATCGCCGCCCTGGCACAACAACCACAATCGGTCGAGGCTCGTTATGCCAAGACCGAAGTCCGGATCCCGATGCGCGACGGGACGCAGCTTTTCACGGCGGTCTACACGCCGCGCGACACGTCACGCAGCTACCCGATCATGATCACGAGGACGCCGTACAGCGTCGGCCCGTATGGGCCTGCGGCCTATCCGCGTTCCGTCGGGCCGTCGCCGCGCTTCGCGGACGAGGGATTCATCTTCGTTTATCAGGATGTTCGCGGCCGATTCATGTCGGATGGCAACTTCGTCCACATGACGCCCTGGCGCGGCATGGCCGGCGCGGTATCGACCGACGAGAGCACCGACGCGTACGACACGATCGACTGGCTCCTCAAGCACGTTCCGCACAACACCGGCCGCGTCGGCATCTGGGGTATTTCATACGGCGGATACTTCACGGCGGCTGCATTAGCGAATGCTCATCCCGCGCTCAAAGCTGCATCGCCACAAGCGCCTCAGGCGGACTGGTTCCTCGGCGACGTCGTGCACCATCATGGCGCCTTCTGGTTGACGAGCGCGTTCGAGTTCTTTGCCACGAGCGGCGCCGCACGACCGGCGCCGACAACCGCGTACCCCTCCCGATTCGATTTCGGCACCGACGACGGCTACAAGTTCTTTCTCGAGATGGGTCCGCTCTCGAATGCCGATCGGCGATATCTCAAGGGACGCGCACCGTTCTGGAACGACATGATGGCGCACGGCACCGACGACTCCTTCTGGGAGGCCCGTCGCGTCGGACCGCATCTGCGAGACGTGACGCCGGCCGTGCTGACCGTGAGCGGGTGGTACGACGCCAACAATCTGCGCGGGGCGCTGATCGTGCACGAGTCGATCGAGAAACAAAGCCCGGCGACGTCGAACCGGATCGCGCTCGGTCCATGGTCGCACGGCCAGTGGAGCCGTGGCACCGGCGACGCGCTTGGCGATCTGCGTTTCGGATCGCGCACCAGCCAATTCTTCCGCGACAGCATCGAATTCCCATTTTTTAAACACTATCTGGAAGGCGGCGAAGATCTCGCGCTTCCGGCGGCGACCGCATTCGAAACTGGTGACAACCGTTGGCGCACGTTCGACTCCTGGCCGCCGAAGGAAGCGACGCCGCGAATGCTGTATCTCCATGCGGCTGGGTCGCTGTCCCTCGTGGCGCCGTTAGGCAAGGAGGGCAACCCATTCGATCAGTACGTCAGCGATCCGGCTGCGCCGGTTCCCTTCCTCGAGCGGCCCAACACGGGCATGAAGCCGGACTACATGGCGTACGATCAGCGCTTCACGGCGGCCCGGCCCGACGTGCTCGTCTATCAAACCGAGCCGCTCGCCGCCGACCTCACGATTGCCGGCTCCGTGCGACCCACGCTGTATGTGTCGACGAGCGGCACCGACAGCGACTGGATCGTGAAGCTCATCGACGTACACCCCGACGGCGCGCCAGCCGATGCGACGACCACCGCGACATCAGGCGGATTCCAGGAGCTCGTCCGCGGCGACGTCATGCGCGGCAAGTTCAGGAACAGCTACTCGAAGCCTGAAGCGTTCGCGCCCGGGAAGGTCGAGCGCGTCAACTTCGGCATGGACGACGTCCTCCATACCTTCAAGAAGGGTCACCGGATCATGGTGCACATTCAGAGCACCTGGTTCCCACTCGTGGATCGGAATCCGCAGAAGTTCGTCGACATCTACAACGCCTCAGCCTCCGACTTCACCAAGGCAACGGAGCGCGTCTATCGCTCGGCGCAGGAGGCGTCGCGGATCGAGCTGCCGGTGCTGCCCTGAGCGTGGTGCGTGGTGCGGATAAGCGGATCGATGTCGTCGTCGGCGAAGCCTGCACGTAACAGTGCGGCTTGTGCTGACTGCCCCTGCTCGCTGAACGAGCGAGATTTCCGTCACAATCCGCGAGGCGGCGAGCCGAGATGCAGTCGCGCCGCGCAGTGAGGGCGGCTCGCAGCTCGCCGCCACGTCGGTGTGGACCGGCGTCAGTCGGTCAGGAGGTGCCCAATGGGAGGCGCTCCGCTCGTAATTCTTCTCGTCGGGATGGTAGTCCCGATCGCGGTGCTGATCCTCGCAATTGTCATTGACGCCTTTGTCGGGCTTTGGCTGCTGTATCGGCTCTGGCACGACGAATGGTCGGCACGTCTGTGGAACAGCAGTCGCCGCGTCGTGCACGTCCGGAACTGGCACTTGCACCCGGCTCGGCATCGCTAACGCCGAGCCTAACGCCTAACGCTCGCATCATGGTTTGGCGTTCCGGTTGTTGACGGACCAGATGTACGAGGCGACGTTGAGCGCCTCGGCTCGCGAGATCCCACCGGGCATGGCGACCATGACCGTCGATGGAACGCCACGCGTCACCACGCGAAAGATCTCGTCGAGCTGACCGTTCTTCGCGTCGCGCCATGAATGCGCCTTGAGCGTGGGTGCAAGCTGCGTTCCTTCGAGCTGCGCACCATGGCAGGCGAAGCACGTTCCCTTGCCATGAAAAATCGCTCGCCCCGCGTCGACTGCCTGCGGTGTGATCGCAGCCGTGTCTGGTGTCACCTGCTGTGCGAGCGAAGTGCGCGACAGCGAGAGGTGCATAACGACAAGCGAGCAGGCAACTACACTGCTCCATCTCATGGCTTCGGTCGCGCTGCCAGGGTGCGATCGAGAGACACGCCACCAGATCCCAACGCCACGAAGGTGAGGCACGCGCCCAGCAAAGTGAACTCGAACTCGAATCCGTAGGGCGCGAAAAAGCCTCCCTTCAAGCGGGCGACGGGAATCGCAACGAGCATTTCGATCGCAAGGACGACACCCGCCCAGCGCGTGAACACCCCGGCGATGATCGCGAGCCCGCCGAGGAGCTCCGCCGCGATGACAATCGCCGCGGCGAGCGACGACAATGGAATCCCGAGCTTCCCCATGATATCTGCCGTTCCCGCGAGTCCGAAGACGAACAGCTTTTGCGCTCCGTGCATGAGAAACACTGCGCCAACGACGACGCGGAGTGGAACGAGGCCCCATTGCTCGAGCCGCGACTCTAATTGTTGGTGCATCGTGCGCCTCGGTGGGAGTGACGACTCGCGTCGCCGCGGACAGCAGCAACGTGCCGAGCACGCGGAGCGCGCCTCGGACAGAGCACTTCTGTACCAGTCACCCAACGTCGCATCATTTCGTCACGTTCAGGTAAGTAGATACTAACTGTAGGGGTTTGTCTGACAGGATTCGCCAGGCTGGGTTATCATATTCTCGCGCAGAGGGTGTTCCGTGCTGTTTCCTTCTCTCCTCCCCAGGAAGCTGTCATGCGTTTACACCGGATCCGATTCGCACGCTCCCAGACCGCACTCGCCGCTGTCGCTGTCGTCGCGTCGCTGATGCTCGCGCGTTCGGCGCGAGCAACCGAAGGCGGCCCCGCACGGCGCGACTCATCGCAGCTTGTTCCCGGCATTGCCCGTGATCGCATGATCGCACCGGCGTCACTCCTTGCCGCGCTCGCGGCCGTGCACCGAGGAATCCCGAGCTTCTCGCGTCAGACCAAGCTGGCTTGCAGTGCCTGTCATTATCAATTTCCTCAACTCACGCCGTTCGGTCGCCTCTTCAAGCTGAACGGCTACACGCTCACGGGATTGGAAACGATCGGCCAGCCCGCCGACACGACGAGCGAAACGCTGAAGCTGGCACCGATTCCGCCCGCGTCGGCGATGCTCGTCACCTCACTCACGCACCTCGCGGAGGCATTGCCGGCCACGCAGAACAACACCGCTACGTTCCCGCAGCAGTTCAGTGTCTTTCTCGCCGGGGAGCTGACGCCCAAAGTCGGCGCCTTCACGCAATTCACCTACGCGGCGAGCGACGGCAGCTTCGGGATCGACAATGTCGACGTGCGTTACGCGACTCATACGTCCCTTGCCGAGCGTGATCTGCTCTTCGGGCTCACGATCCACAACAACCCGACCGTGCAGGACGTCTGGAACACGACTCCAGCGTGGGGCTATCCGTTCATCAGTTCCGACGTGAGCCCCTCGCCGATCGCGAGCACGATCATCGACGGGACGCTCAGCCAGCAGGTAGTCGGCGTCGGTGCGTATACGCTCTGGGACAACTTGCTGTACACTGAGCTCACCGCGTATCGCTCCGCGCCTCAGGGCAAGGCACAGCCGCTCGACTCGACCGCGACGAACACCACCAAAGGCGTCGCCCCGTACTGGCGCGTCGCTCTCGAGCATCAATACGCATCGACGTACCTCATGCTCGGCACTTTTGGCCTCGTCTCGCAGTTCTATCCCACCGGGATCACCGGTCCGATCAATCGCTACACCGACATCGCGTTGGATGCGCAAGTCGAACAAAAGGTCGATCAGGGAGCACTGATAGGCCGCGTCGCCTACGTCCATGAGAATCAGACGCTCAACGCCGCGCGCGCCGCGGCGCCACCCACCGCTGAGTTTCTCAGAAACTCCCTGGAGACTTTCCGCGCCAGCGCGTCCTATCTGCCGACGTTGCGCTACGGCTTCAGTCTTCAGTATTTCCTAACGAGTGGAAGCACCGACCCGCTTCTCTACGCTCCTGCCGACGTCACTGGGAGCAGAACGGGAAGCCCGAACACCTCGGGACTCCTCGGTGAGCTCACGTACAACGCCTGGCAGAACACGCGTGTCGGAGCTCAGTACGTGATTTACGGCAAGTTCAATGGAGCGACCACGAACTACGACGCTGGCGGCCGGAATGCGTCGAACAACAACACCCTTTACCTGTACCTCTGGGTCGCCTTCTAGGGGCTTTGCGCGACACATCGAAACCGGCAGAAATGCTCCGCGGCCCGCGCGCTCAACCCGGCCGCGGAACATCGCCTGACCGAGCGTGATAGAAAGGTCTGCACGCTGCCGCATTCTGTTCCGCCACCCATAACGACGGATCGGCTCGTATGCAGACGGTTGTGAGAGTGCTCGCAAGCATCGGCGCGCTTGCCCTGGTTGGGGCGACGTCCACTCTTAGCGCTCAACAGAGCGATCCGACAACCCCGGCGCGACCTCTCGTCCGAGGAGATCACGTTCGCCTCTACCAGAGCGCCATCGACAGCGCCCCCGTCGTCGGCCGACTGCGGACGATCGGTAACGACTCGATCAGCGTGGTGCCTGACGAAGACTCGACCGTTCGCGTGCTCTTCTCTCATCACGACGTCGCTCGTATCGAGGTCGAGCGGGACGCGGGCATGCGCGATCAGGTCGCCACAGTCATGGCGGGTCTGGGCATGTTGGGTGGCGCGGCGGCTGCCCTATACCAGTGTCTCGACAACCGCGACCAGTGCGCCGCCGAGGCTGATGCGGCCGCGCGCGCGAACGAGAATGGCGATCCGTACGTGGACAAGTCTCTGCTCCTGGTCGCCGGCGGCGGCCTCGCCGGCGCGCTACTTGGAACGCTGATCGTGCGCCGGCGCGGCGTTTATTTCGCCATGGTGACGATCGCGTTCGGACAAGTGTTTTATTACATCGCCTTTCAGTGGAGCTCGCTGACCGGCGGCGACGACGGCTTGCGCGGCTTCTCACGCCAGCCGATCGACTTCGGCCTGTTCAAGCTCGATATCCTCTCCGACGCCAACAATTTCTATTTTTTCGTGTTGTTCTGTTTCGCGCTGGTTGTCGGCGCCATGGCCTATATCCTGCGCTCGCCCTTCGGCCGCACCATGATCGCGATCCGCGAGAACGAGCGCCGGG